>JAFKLV010000219.1 GCA_017304125.1 Sphingomonadales bacterium | reverse complement strand
GGATCAGGTCCGGCATGACGCTAAAGAATAAGCGGGATCACCCGCGACATCATTGGGGGGCAATCATGCAGGCGATCTTCATCACCGGCGGCGCATCCGGCATCGGCCGCGCGGTCGCGACCCATTTCGCTGCGCGCGGCTGGCGCGTCGGGCTTGCCGATGTTGATGCGACCGGGCTCAAGACCACCGCCGCCACTTTGCCCGCCGACCGCACCTCCACCCATGTGCTCGACGTGCGCGATCAGGCGGCATGGGAAACCACGCTCGCCGATTTCGTCGCGCTGAGCGGCGGACGGCTCGACGTGATGTTCAACAATGCCGGCATCGGCCAGGGCGGCCCGTTCGGCGAGCTCGACCGCATCGCGATCGACCGGGTGATCGACATCAATTTCCGCGGCGTCGTGTTCGGCGCGCGCGCGGCCTATCCCCATCTCAAGGCGACGCCGGGATCGTGCCTGCTCAACACCGCCTCCGCCTCGGCGATCTACGGCTCGGCCGGGTTGGCGCTCTATTCGGCGACCAAATTCGCTGTGCGCGGGCTGACCGAGGCGCTCGACGGCGAATGGGCGGCGGACGGCATCAAGGTGCGCGACCTGATGCCCGGCTTCGTCGATACCGCGATCCTCGATACCGGCATCCCCGGCACCAATCGCACCGCGCGCGACGCGGTGGTCGACGCGGGGCTCGAATTCACCCCGGTCGCGACGGTCGCCGAGGCGGCGTGGAATGCGGTCCACGGCGATGGCCTGCACGCGGTGATCGGCAAGACCGCGCGCCGCCTCACCTTCGCCGCGCGCTGGATGCCCGGACGGTTGCGCAAGATGATGCGGCGCGGGGCGCTTTAACCCTATCCCTGCCCCGTCACTCCCGCCTTCGCGGGAATGACGGGAGGTGGTTACCCGTCCAGAATCGAATCGATCGCTTCGGCCAGCTCGATATCGCGTGACGAAAGCCCGCCCGCGTCATGCGTGGTGAGCAGAATCTCCACCCGATTCCACACATTGGTCCATTCGGGGTGGTGATCCATCTTCTCGGCGATCAGCGCGATCTGCGTCATGAAGCCGAACGCCTCGGCGAAATCGGTGAAGGCGATCGAGCGGGTGATCGCGTCGCGCGATTCGTCATAATCCCAATCCGACAGGCCATCGAGCGCATACGCCCGTTCCGCT
>JAFKLV010000276.1 GCA_017304125.1 Sphingomonadales bacterium | reverse complement strand
GGTGTCGGTCAGCCCGTCGACCGCCTCACGCGCGACATTGCGCGGATCGAGCCGCGTCTGCAGCTCGGTCAGCGTCTCGGTCATGCGCAGCCGGGCCTCGGCGGCGCGCGCCTCGGCGCGATCGAGTTCGGTCGGGTCGCTCACGGCTTCGGCGTCCGCGGTGCGAGCTTGCCCTTGCCGAGAACGCCGAGGATCGCGGCGATGATCAGCACCGTGCCGCACACGATCAGCGTCGCCAGCGCGGGGCCGACATAGACGGCGAGCGTCGCGATCAGCCCGACTAGCAACGCGATCAGCGCCGCCAGCGCGAGCACCCCGGCGATCGCGAACAGGATCGCGGCGTCGCGCATGCGGATGACATTGGTGGTGACGCGCGCCTTGATCAGCCCGATCTCGGCGCTCGCTACCTCGCGCGCATCGTCCGCCAGCTGGCCGACGAGTTCGGCCAGCTTGGTGTCGACCGTCGGACGTTCCCCCTCCGCCATGCGTCAGTCCCGATCGCGCTGGTCCAGACCGGCCGTCAGCAGCCGGGCGACGACGAAGCCGACCGCCGCCGCCGCGCCGATCGCGACACCGGGGCTTTTGCGCACCAGCTCGCGCGCGCTGTCGAGCAGATCGTCGACGCTCTTCGAATCGAGCGAGGTGGAGAAATCCTGCACCTTGCCCGCCGCGCTTCGGGCATATTGGCCATATTGCTCGCCAAGCCGTTCATCGACCTGCCCCGCGGCATCGTGGAGCAATTGCGAGAGCTGGCCGAGCGCATCGGTTGCGCGGGTCTTGCCTTCCTCGGCCATGCCGCGCGCTTTCTCGCCGGCCTGTTCGCGGAATTTGGCGGTATTGTCGGTCAGCGACTGTTTGGTGGCCGCGAAGCGATCCGCGGCGGCGTCCTTTGCCGCATCAGTGACCTCGGCGGCGCCTTCGGTAATCGGCTGGAGCGGGGTGTCTGACATCGTGAAATCCTTCATCTGGCCGTGACGATAACCCCGCGCGCGGCGCGCTGGTTCCATCGCGATTTGCAGCCCGGCGGCTGCAACGTTAGAGGCGGCGCGAACCGCCAATATCCCCATCGTAGAAGGATCGTTTCGTGACAGCAATCATCGACGTCCATGGCCGCCAGATCCTCGACAGCCGTGGCAATCCGACGGTCGAGGTCGACGTGCTGCTGGAAGACGGCAGCTTCGGCCGCGCCGCCGTCCCCTCGGGCGCCTCGACCGGCGCGCACGAAGCGGTCGAGAAGCGTGATGGCGACAAGAGCCGCTGGCTCGGCAAGGGCGTCGATCAGGCGGTGGAGAGCGTCAACGGCGAGATCGCCGAGGCGATCGTCGGGCTCGATGCCGAGGATCAGATGGAGCTCGATCAGGCGATGATCGAACTCGACGGCACTGAGAATAAGAGCCGGCTGGGCGCCAATGCGATCCTCGGCGTCAGCCTCGCGGCGGCCAAGGCGGCGGCGGACGCGCGCGGTCTGCCGCTCTATCGCTATGTCGGCGGCGCGGGCGCGCATATCCTGCCGGTGCCGATGATGAACATCATCAACGGCGGCGAACATGCCGATAACCCGATCGATTTCCAGGAATTCATGATCATGCCGGTCGGCGCGTCGAGCATCGCCGAAGCGGTGCGCTGCGGCGCGGAGATCTTCCACACGCTCAAGAAGGGGCTCCACGAAAAGGGTCTGGCGACCGCGGTGGGCGACGAGGGCGGTTTCGCGCCGAACCTCGCCAGCACGACCGACGCGCTGGACTTCGTGATGGCCTCGATCGAGCGCGCCGGGTACAAGCCGGGCGACGACGTGATGCTCGCGCTCGATTGCGCGGCGACCGAATTCTTCAAGGACGGCAAATATGTCATCGCCGGCGAGGGCAAAGTGCTCGAGCCGGGCGCGATGGCCGACTATCTCGCCGATCTCGTCGCGCGTTATCCGATCCTGTCGATCGAGGACGGCATGGCCGAGGACGATTTCGAGGGCTGGAGGGCGCTGACCGACGCGGTCGGGCATAAGGTGCAGCTGGTCGGTGACGATCTGTTCGTCACCAACCCGAAGCGGCTGCGCGAGGGCATCGCGCGCGGCCTCGCCAATTCGCTGCTGGTGAAGGTCAACCAGATCGGCACGCTGACCGAGACGCTTGAGGCGATCCGCGTCGCCGAGCGCGCCGGTTATACCGCGGTGATGAGCCACCGTTCGGGCGAGACCGAGGATGCGACGATCGCCGATCTCGCGGTCGCCACCAATTGCGGGCAGATCAAGACCGGCAGCCTCGCGCGCTCGGACCGGCTCGCGAAGTACAACCAGCTGATCCGGATCGAGGAAGAGCTGGGCAGCGTCGCGCATTACGCCGGGCGTGACGTTTTGCGGGTCTGATTCACCTTTGCCGTCATGCCGGATGAGCCCGGCATGACGGTTGACGCGACTCGCCGCGATTCCTGACGAATCTTCCACACGGAAATCGTTGGAATCGCGGAAAACCGCTTGATTGACGGGCGGCTTCGCGCGACAAAGCCCGGATCATGCCTCGCCGCCCGTCTACCCTCACCGTTATGCTGAAGCGCGCCGCTCTGCCGGCCGCGGCGCTGACCGTGATGGCGTTTTTCGGCATTTATGCGGTGCTTGGGCCGAATGGCGTGCTCGCACTCGGCGATTACAAGCGGCAATTGGTCAAGCGCGAGCATGATTATGCCTCGCTCGATCAGCGACGCACGATGCTGCGCAACCGCGTCGCCTTGCTCGATCCGCGCCACGCGAACCCCGATATGGTCGACGAACTGGTGCGCAAGGAACTCAACGTCGCGCACCCCGACGAAGTGATCGTCCCGCTCCAGCGTTAAAAATCCGCGGTCATCCCAGCGAAAGCGGGGATCTCAGGCGGCAGGCGTTGTCCCCGCAGCACGCGACCCCAGCTTTCGCTGGGGTGACGGCGCGGGGTGTTTTGACGGATTTAGCCTCAGTAGCGCGTCTGCCGCAGCGTCGGGATTTCGTCACGCGTCTCGGTCAGCGACGGGTTGCGGATCGACGGGCGGAGGCGGGCGACGCTGCATAGTCCGGCGATCACCGCGAGCGTTGCCGAAATCAGCGGCGGGATCTGTCCCGAACCGATGCCAAAGGCGAGCAGCGCCGCCACCAGCGTCGCGCCGGTGGTCTGTCCGCACAGGCGCACGGTGGAAACCAGCCCACCCGCCACCGCGGCGCGCTCCTGCGGGGCGGAGCCGATGATCAGTCGTGCGTTGGGGGGGAGGTAGAGACCAAACCCCGCACCGCAGAGCGCCATGCGCCACGCCATGTCGAAATAGGTCGGGTGAGCGGGCATGAAGGCGATCAGCGACAAGGCCGTCACCGATACCGCCATCCCGACCCCGCCGAGCAGGCCGGCCGGGATTCGATCGGAAAGATAACCGGCGAGCGGCGCGACGATCATGTTGGTCATCGGCCACGGCGCGATCACCGCGCCGATCGTCGCCGCCGAAAAGCCCAATGCCTGCAGCCGGAACGGGGTGGAGATCAGCAAGGTCATCGAGGCGGTGAAGGCGATGAAGCTGCCCGCCGCGCTCAGCGCCAGCACCGGGCGGGTGAGCAGATCTACCGGCAGGATCGGATTGGCCTCGTGAAGCTGGTTGCGCACGAAATAGAAACCGATCGCCACGCCCACCAGCACGATCGCGGCGGACACCACCGGGCTGTCGCCGTGCACCGCGCTTTCCAGCCCGCCGATGATCAGCCCGAACATCGCCGCGCAGGTCACCGCACCGGCGAGGTCGAAATGCGCGTGCCCCGGCCTGGGATCGGGGATCGCGCGGCCCAGCGCAAGGCTGACCAAAGCAAAGGGGATCGCGCTGGCGAACACCCACGGCCACGGTGCGACCGCCAGCACCAGCCCGCCGATCGTCGGCGCGGCGGCGGCGGAGCTGGTGACGACCACCGAATTGATCGCCAGCCCGCGCCCGAGGTGGTTCGCCGGATAGATTTGCCGGATCAGCGCCGAGGCGACGCTGAGCACCGCGGCCGCGCCGATCGCCTGCACCGCGCGGACGATCAGCAGGAACGGCAGGCTCTTGGCGAAGAAGCACAATAAGGTCGCCACGGTGAAGATCAGCTGGCCGCCCTGATAGGTGCGCTTCAGCCCGATGCGCTCGCCCAGCCCGGAGAAGGGCAGCATGAGCATCACCAGCATCACCTGGTAAATAGTGACGATTGACACCACCGAACTCGGCGCGACATGTAGATCATTTGCGATCGTCGGCAGGGCGACATTGGCGACGCCGCCATCGATGATCACCAGTGCCGAGCCGAAGGACATTGCAGCGATCGCGGCATAACGCCGCGGAAGGGGAAGGCCGTCCTGCATCGCGTCCCTCGATAGCGCCGATTGCGGCGATCGCAATCGTTAGGCATGAAATCAGGTCGCCCGAGGGAGTGGTTCACCGCGATGCGTTATACGACCCTGGCATTCTGTCTCACCGCGCTTGCCGCGGCCCCCGTGCTCGCGCAGACGAAGCCGATGACCGACACGGATCCCTATATCTGGCTTGAGGACAAGGACGGCGCCAAGCCGCTTGCCTGGGTCGAGAATGAAAATGCGCGCACGCTCGCCCGGCTGGAGCACGACGCGCGCTACCGGACCTATTATGACGAGGCGTTCGCGATTGCCTCGGCCAAGGATCGCATCGCGATGCCCGAGCAGACCAACGGGCGTATCCTCAATTTCTGGCGCGACGCCGATCATCCGCAGGGCATCTGGCGCGCGACGAGCGAGGCGGATTACGGCGCCGCCGCGCCGAAATGGACGACGTTGCTCGATCTCGACGCGCTGTCGCAGGCCGAGGGCAAGAAATGGGTGTGGAAGGGCGCGACCTGCCTCCAGCCCGACGAAAGATTGTGCCTCGTCCAGCTGTCCGAAGGCGGCGAGGATGCGGTCGAGCTGCGCGAGTTCGATCTGGTCGCGGGCAAGTTCGTTGCGGGTGGCTTCCGTCTGTCGACCTCGAAACAGGGCGCGACGTGGATCGACAAGGACACGCTGCTCGTCTCGCGCGACTGGGGTGGAGGGACGCTGACCGCCTCCTCCTATCCCTTCGTCGTCAAGCTGGTGAAGCGCGGCGAGCCGCTCGATCGCGCGACCGAAGTGTATCGCGGCGCGGCCGACGATCAGCTCGGCACCTATGCCGGCACGCTGACCGATGCCGCGGGCAACCGCCTCGTCTATATCGAGCGGCGCAACACTTTCTTCGGCGGCGAGAAATATGTCTGGACGCCGGCCGGCACGCGCAAGCTGGAAATGCCGGCGCGCGCCTTCGTCAGCGGGATGGTCGACGGCCGGGTGATCTTCGAGACCAGCGATCCGTGGGGCGAGGTGCCGGCGGGCGCGATCGCCTGGGCGCCGCTGGCCGAGGTCAATGCCGGCACGCTCGCCCCGCGCGTGTTGTTCGCGCCGAATGCGCGCCAATCCGCGCAGGGCGTGACGACGACGCGGTCGCGCGTGCTGCTCACTTATATCGACAATGTGCGCGGGCGGCTCGCGAGCTTCGCCCCCGAAGGCGCCGGTTGGCGGCGGACCGATCTGCCGGTGCCGGAAAATATGAGCGTCGGCATCGCCAGCGCGACCGATCGGAGCGACACCGCCTTTGTCGCGATCAACGGCTTTGCGACGCCAACCACGCTTGCCGCGGTCGATGCCGCCAAGGCGGCGGCCCCGGTGACGGTCAAGACGCTGCCCGCGCGGTTCGACGCGACCGGGGTGAAGGTCGAGCAATTCGAGGCGGTGTCGAGCGACGGGACCAAAGTGCCCTATTTCGTCGTGCTGCCGAAGGGCGCGCGGCTCGACGGAACGATCCCGACGCTGATGACCGCTTATGGCGGGTTCGAGATCGCGCGGCTGCCGGTCTATCTCGGTGGTACGGGCAAGATCTGGACCGAGCGGGGCGGGGCCTATGTCCTCGCCAATATCCGCGGCGGGGGCGAGTTCGGCCCGAAATGGCATGACGCCGGGCGCAAGACCAAGCGCCAGCTGATCTACGACGATTTCGCCGCGGTGGCGCGCGATCTGTTCGCGCGGAAGATCACCAGCGCGAAGAAGCTCGGCATCTATGGCGGGTCGAACGGCGGGCTGCTGATGGGAGTGGAACTCACCCAGCATCCCGAATTGTGGCAGGCGGTGACGATCCAGGTGCCGCTGCTCGACATGCTGCGCTACGAGCAGATCGCTGCCGGTGCCTCATGGGTCGATGAATATGGTTCGGTCAGCGTGCCGGCCGAGCGCGCCTTTCTCGAGAAGATCTCGCCCTATCAGAATCTGAAGCGCGGAATGGCCTATCCCGAGCCCTATATCTGGACGACGACCAAGGACGATCGCGTCGGCCCGCAACATGCGCGCAAATTCGCCGCACGGATGAAGGAATATGGCCTGCCGTATCTGTTCTACGAGGATACTGCCGGCGGGCATTCGGGCGATGCGGATATCGCGCAAGGCGCGCGTTTACAGGCGCTTCAGATGGTCTATTTCAGCCAGCGGCTGATCGGACCAGCTACAGAATAACATCACAAGGGTTATTGCTGCGATGCAGCAGAGCGGTTAATATGGATGGAATGAAGCTCAATATTGAGGAGGATCGCGTGTCCTCTGCTCCTTCTGCTCCCCCGGCAGGCATGCCGGTCGTCTTCGAGGCGATCGTGAAGCGTCAGGCGCTGTCCGCGACCTACAATCGCGGCGAAGTGACGCTGGCGCCGCATATCGTCTACACCAAGCACGGCGAACTCTATGTCGACGCGACCACGCTCGACCGCGACGGCAAGCCGCCGCGCGAGGTGAAGATCGGGGCATTCAAGATCGCCGGGCTGGGCAGCCTGCGCATCACGCCGCGCCGCTTCGAGCCGTCGGAATTGTTCGACCCCTCCGAGGCGCGTTACGCCGGGGTGACGCTGCTCGCGATCGATCGCTGAGCGGATCAGATCTGTAGCAGCGCCTTCAGCTTGGCGCGCGTGTCGGCCAGCACCTCGGGCGAAACCTTGCCCTTGAGCTTGGCCTTGCGCGCGCGCCAGTCGAGGCTCTTGATCTGATCGGCCAAAATGGCGCTGGGCGGATCGTCGCTGACGATGACTTCGAACGGATAGCCTTTGATCCGGGTCGTCATCGGGCAACACAGCATCGTACCGCGCGGCCCGTTGTAACGCGCCGGTGACAGGACGAGTGCGGGCCGGTGGCCGGCCTGTTCATGTCCTGCGCGCGGGTCGAAATGCAGCCATACGATATCGCCGCTCTCCGGCACCCACGCTGCCACTACCAGATTTCCTTGCCGACCGGTTCGCCGAAGTCGGTGTCTTCGTGGAAGGTATCGGGCGTCATCGCGGCCAGCAGATCATCGAGATCATAGGCCTGGTCGTGGACCGGCTCGATCACGATCCGGCCGCCTTCTTCCCGCACGTCCACTGCCTGATCGATCTGCAGCGCCGCCGCCGTCATCACCGACGCGGGAATCCGCACCGAAGCGCTATTGCCCCATTTTTTGACCTGCGCGCGCATATCCGCCTCCATGTATCGGCCTTGATGATACATAGGGCATATGCTGCGTGTCTACAATGTATCAACGTGCCGGTGGGGGCCGCAGGTCTTGAAAGCCCCTCCCCCCGAGGAGGAGGGGCTTTTATCGTCACTGGCAGCGTAGCGACGAATTCTTCTGATCGATCGACTTGCCGGCGAGCGCGCCGGCCACGCCGCCGAGCAGTGTGCCGGCCAGCTTGCTGCGGCCGCCAGTGATCACATTGCCGAACAACCCGCCGAGCGCGCCGCCAACGACGAGGCCGGTCGAGCCGTCGCTGCGCTTGCAATAATAGCGGCCGTCATTGCCGGTATAGACGCGCTCGTCGGCACCCATCGGGCGTTCCTGATATTGCGCGCCGCCACGATAGTAACGCGACGGATCATAGCCGTGCTCGTCGCGCCAGCCGCCGTTGGGATCGTTGTTGTAGCCGCGATCGTCGTTGTAGCCCGGGGGCGGCGGGGGCGGGGGATAGCCGCCGGGGCCACGCCGCGAGACGCTGAGATAGCGATCATATTCCTGCCGGAAGACCTCAAGCTCGTTGCTGAACCGATCCTGCGCAGCGCGGAAGCGCGCGTCGTCGGCGGAGGTTTGCGCGAGCGCCGGCACCGCGCCGGTCAGGCCGGCGGCGACGAGCGCGACGCTGATAATCCGGGTAAACATTCTGCACTTGCCTCTCTGCCCGTTGATCGGGCGCCTCAAGCTATAGGAACGCGTAACAATCTCGTTGCTGAACGAGGGGGGATCAGGCCGAGAGGCTGACGAAGCTGTCCATCACTCGCTTCAGCCCAGCCTTCTCGAATTCGATTTCCAGCTTGTTGCCCTCGATCGCGATGATCGCGCCATAGCCGAACTTCTGGTGGAACACGCGCAGCCCGACCGACAGGTCGCTGCGCCCCTTGTTGCCGAGGCTGACCGAGGGGCTGCGGCTTTCCACCACGCGGGTCGGTTCGCGGGTGAAGGTGCGGCTGCTCCAGTCGCCGCCGGGCTTGGCATTATTGAGCGTCCCCGCCGCGCGTTGCCAGCCGGGGCCGCGCCCCGTGCCGCGCCCGACATCGGCGAAGGGATCGGCGCGCTCCGACCAATTGGCGCGCCACAGGCTCGCGCCGCCCGACATCGTCGTTTCCTGATCGACGTGATCGGCGGGCAATTCGGCGACGAAGCGCGACGGAATCGAGGAGGTCCACTGGCCGTAGATGCGGCGATTGGCGGCGTGGAGGATCGTCGCGCGGCGCCGTGCGCGGGTGATCGCGACATAAGCCAGGCGGCGTTCTTCCTCGAGGCTGCGCGCGCCGCCCTCGTCGAGCGCGCGCTGCGAGGGGAAAATCCCTTCTTCCCAGCCGGCGAGGAAGACATTGCCGAATTCCAGCCCCTTGGCGGCGTGGATCGTCATGATCGTGACCTTGGCGTCCTCGCGCGCGCCCTCATTGTCCATCACCAGACTGACATGCTCGAGGAATGCGCCGAGGCTCTCATATTCCTCCATCGCGCGGACGAGTTCGTTGAGATTCTCCAGCCGGCCCGACGCGTCGGCGGATTTTTCCGCCTGCCACATCGCGGTATAGCCGCTTTCGTCGAGGATCTGCCGCGCGAGATCGGGATGGGCGAGATCGACCGCCATCTCGCGCCAGCGCGCGATATCGCCGACGAACGTGCCGAGCGCGCGGCGCGCCTGCGGAGTCAGTTCGTCGGTATCGAGGATGCGCGCGGCGGCGGCACTCAGCGGCAGCCCCTCGGCGCGCGCGAGCTGGTGCAGCCGCGCGCTCGCCTTGTCGCCCAGCCCGCGCTTGGGGACGTTGACGATGCGCTCGAACGCCAGATCGTCCGCCGGCTGGTTGACGATGCGGAGATAGGCGAGCGCGTCGCGGATTTCGGCGCGCTCGTAGAAGCGGAAACCGCCGACGATGCGATAGGGCAGGCCGATCGCGATGAAGCGGTCTTCGAACTCGCGCGTCTGGTGCTGCGCGCGGACGAGGATCGCCATATCGTCGAGGCTGGTGCCGTCGCGCTGCGCCGCCTCGATCTCGTCGCCGACGCGGCGCGCTTCCTCCGGCCCGTCCCACACGCCGATCACGCGGACCTTCTCGCCGGCGTCGATCTCGGTCCATAACGTCTTGCCGAGCCGCCCCGAGTTATTGGCGATCACCCCGCCCGCCGCGCCGAGGATGTGCGGGGTGGAGCGGTAATTCTGTTCGAGCCGGATCACCTTGGCGCCGGGGAAATCGCGTTCGAAACGCAGGATATTCTCGACCTGCGCGCCGCGCCACGAATAGATCGACTGATCATCGTCACCGACGCAGCAGATGTTGCGCCGTTCCTGCGCGAGCAGCCGCAGCCAGAGGTATTGGACGCTGTTGGTGTCCTGATATTCGTCGACCATGATGTAGCGGAAGCGCTGCTGATAATGCGCCAGCACCTCGCGGTCGGTTTTCAGGATGGTGAGGACGTGGAGCAGCAGGTCGCCGAAGTCGCAGGCGTTCACCGCCTTCAGCCGGTCCTGATATTGCTGGTATAATTCGCCGCCGCGCCCCGCGCCGTAGCGCTCGCTTTCGCCGGCATCGACATCGCCGGGGGTGAGGCCCTTGTTCTTCCATTCGTCGATCAGCCCGGCGAGGCTGCGCGCCGGGAAGCGCTTCTCGTCGATATTGGCCGCGACGATCAGTTGCTTGAGCAGGCGGAGTTGATCGTCGGTGTCGAGGATCGTGAAATTGCTCTGCAGCCCGACCAGTTCGGCGTGGCGGCGCAGCATCTTGGCGCCGATCGCGTGGAAGGTGCCGAGCCACGGCATCCCCTCCACCGCCGCGCCGACCAGCCGTCCGACGCGCTCCTTCATCTCGCGCGCCGCCTTGTTGGTGAAGGTGACCGCGAGGATTTCGGACGGATAGGCTTTGCGGGTCCACAGCAGATGCGCGAGTCGCGCGGTGAGCGCGGCGGTCTTGCCGGTCCCGGCGCCGGCGAGGACGAGCACCGGGCCGTCGGTGGTCAGCACCGCCTCGCGCTGCGGCGGGTTGAGGCCGGCGAGATAGGGGGCGTCGTCCGGAAGGGGGGCGGGGGTATTCACCGTCGAACAGGTAGGGAACGAGCGCGGTCGGGGCAAGCGTCTGATTGCCGGTCGCCGGTTGTCGAAAACGCCTTGCCTTGCGCGGCGGATCGTGAGAACAAATTGGAAACAAATCTGGGAGACGGAAGATGGTGATTTCGGGACATTGCCATTGTGGTGCAGTGACATGGCAGGCGAACGGTGAGCCGCAGCATCATGCCTTGTGCCATTGCGAGGATTGCCGTCGCTGGTCGGGCGCGCCGCTGGTCGGGTGGATCGCGTTCGACGACAAGGACGTGACGATCGCCGGCGAGACTCGCGCCTATCAATCCTCCGCCACCGCGACGCGCGAATTCTGCGCCACATGCGGCACCGGGCTGTTCTATCGCAATCCGACGATGCTGCCGGGGATCATCGATATCCAGTCCGGCACGATGGACGATCCCGAGGCGGTGCCGCCCGGCGCGCATATCATGGTGCGACACAGGCTTGGCTGGACGCAGGAGATGGATAAGCTGCCGGCATTCGAAAGCTACCCAGGAATGGATTGATGCCGACCGCTGATCCGATCGCACGCTGGCACGATTATATGCATGCGCCGACGCCCGAGGGGCTGTCGGCGATGCTCCACGAGGATTGCGTCTTCCAGAGCCCGGCGGTGCATACGCCGCAAAAGGGCAAGGCGCTGACGATGAAATATCTGCTCGCCGCGGCGCAGGCGCTGGGCGGGCCGGCGTTTCGCTATGTCGGCGAATGGCGCGCGGACCGCGGCGCGGTGCTCGAATTCGAGTGCGAAGTCGACGGCAAGTTCGTCAACGGCGTCGATATCATTGCGTGGGACGCCGACGGGCTGGTCACCGGCTTCAAGGTGATGATCCGTCCGATCAAGGCGTTCGACGCAGTGGTGCCGCGGATGGCGGCGATCCTGGCGGGGTAGGGGATTCGACGGCGGACGTTTCAGTAACCGCAGGCCAAGTACCACGCCGTCGCCCCGGCCTTGAGCCGGGGTCCATTGTGCCGCGAGGACAACGGCCAGAGCCTCTTGCCCTGCGCCTGCTTCCCGATGGCCCCCGGCTCAAGGCCGGGGTGACCGGGGGCTGGGGCTGCCGGATATCCTTCTTGACGGGCTAGCGAGGCGGTCTTCCGCGTTACTTCGCCCGTTTCCGCTGCCACGCCGCTTCCAGCGCGGCAGGTGTTGCGCTGCGGGAGGCCAGCGTCAGCCCGGTCAGTTCCAGTTTTCGCCCGCGCAGGAAGCGCGCTTCGGTGCGCCACAGCACGTCATACAGCCCGGTCTGGCTGTGGTTGGTCGCGCCGTCCCACCAACTGACGGTGATCAGCACGGGAAGGCGGCCGCTGCGCGCATCCTTGCCGTCATTGGCCTTGAGCAACGCGTCGGCGAACCAGTCGCTGGCGATGCGCGGGCCGGGGAGGGCGTCCTGCGGTGCGATCCCGAGCGCCTTGGGGAAGGTGACCGTCGCGGCGCTGAAATTATGCTCGTTGTCGGCGAGGGTCAGCGCGTCGCCGCCCTCGGCCACGGTGCCGAGCAACGTCACCACGCCGCGCGCGCGCTCGGTGCTCGTCGCCTGCGCGGCGCGGGCGGCCTCGTCGGCGCGGCGGCCGGACCAGTTGAGGTAGAGCGTCGCGGCGGCGATCAGCACCCCCGCGACGGCAACCAATTCGGCAAGCGTGACCCAGCGACGACGCGTCGCGGCCTGATCGGCGGTTTCGCTCATCGGCCGCCCATCTCTAGGGTCCA
>JAFKLV010000218.1 GCA_017304125.1 Sphingomonadales bacterium | reverse complement strand
GCCCGGTGGTGCTCGCGCTGCCTGAGGACATGTTGCTCGACGAAGTGGCAGCAATCGACCGCGCGCGCGTCGAGCGCGTCGCGCAGGCCCCCGATGCCGCCGCGATCGACCGGCTGGCGGAGCTGCTCGCCGCGGCCGAGCGCCCGGTCGCGATCATCGGCGGCGCGGGCTGGGACAATGATGCGGCGCGCGATTTCGCCGCCTGGGCCGATCGCTGTGGCGTGCCGCTGGTCGCCGCCTTCCGCCGGCAGGATGCGGTGCCCAACGATTGCCCGGCCTATGCCGGCAATCTCGGCTACGGCCCCAATCCCAGGCTGGTCGCGCGGGTCAAGGCGGCCGACCTGCTGCTCGTCGTCGGCGCGCGACTGGGCGAGGCGACGACCGACGGCTATACCCTGGTCACCCCCGATCATCCCGGCCAGCGGCTGATCCACGTCCACCCCGACGCCAACGAACTCGGCATGACCTATGCCACCGATCTGCCGATCGCGGCATCGATGGCGGCCTTCGCGGCGGCGGTTGCGGCGGTCGATACGCCCGCGCGCGCCGACGCGGCGGCGGCGCATCGCGACTATCGCGACTGGTCGACACCCCATCCGCGCGACGGGGTGACGATGGACCTCGGCCCGTGCGTCGCGACGATGCGTGCGCGGCTCCCGGCGGATACGATCATCTGCAACGGCGCGGGCAATTTCTCGGGCTGGTGGCATCGCTACTGGCCCTATGCCGGGCCGGGGACGCAGCTTGCGCCGACCTGCGGCGCGATGGGCTATGGCGTGCCGGCGGCGGTCGCCGCGTCGCTGCGCCGGCCGGGCCGATCGGTCGTCGCGCTGGCTGGCGACGGCGATTTCCTGATGAACGGGCAGGAACTGGCGACCGCCGCGCAGCATGGCTGCGACTTGCTGGTAATCCTGGTCGACAATGGCGCTTACGGCACGATCCGCATGCATCAGGAGCGCGAATATCCGGGGCGGGTCTCCGCCACCCGGCTCGCCAATCCCGATTTCGCAGCGCTGGCGCGGGCCTATGGCGGCTGGGCGGAAACCGTGACGCAAACCGCGGACTTCGCCCCGGCGCTCGATCGCGCGCTGGCTGAGCGCGGCGTGCGGCTGCTCCACGTCAAGACCGATGTGGTGTAGATCACCGCCGGCACGACCTTGTCGGCGGTGGCGAAG
>JAFKLV010000275.1 GCA_017304125.1 Sphingomonadales bacterium | reverse complement strand
ACGTGCTCGAACCAATTTGCAAGCAGGATTGACTGTATGTTATGGCGCGTCGATTGAGCGAAACGGGGCGGAGGATGTGATGCAAAGACGTGAATTCCTGTTGTCGGCGTCGGCGGCCGGGGCGCTGGCGGTCGGCGCACGCGGCGCGGCGGCGGCCGCGCCGGTGAAGCCGGCATTTCTGTGGGGCACCGCGGGCGCGGCCTATCAGATCGAGGGCGGGAATGATGCGAGCGACCTGTGGGTGGTCGAGCATATCAAGCCGACGATCTTCGCCCAGCCCTCGGGCGACGCGTGCGACGCTTATCACCACGTCGACGAGGATATCGCGCTCGTCGCCTCGCTCGGCTTCAACGCGCATCGCTTCTCGATCGAATGGTCGCGGATCGAGCCCGAGCGCGGGCAGATTTCGCGCGCGGGGCTGGCTTATTACCGCCGCGTGCTGGAGGCCTGTCGCACGCATCGCCTCGCCGCGGCGGTCACCTTCAACCATTTCACCGTGCCGCGCTGGGTCGCGGCATCGGGCGGCTATGCCGATCCCGCCAATGTCGCCGCCTTCGCCGCGCATTGCCGCCGCGTGACCGAGGAGATGGGCGACCTGATCCATCTCGCCGCGACGTTCAACGAGCCCAATCTGTCGACGATCGTGCGCTGGGGCGGGCTGCTCGACAAGGCCGGCCCGATCATCGCGATGATGCAAAAGGCGGCCGGCGCGGCGACGGGGTCGCCGAACTGGGCCAGCCCGATGCTCGCCGGCGAAGCACAATTTGACGGCATCATCGCCGCGCATACCGCCGCGATCGACGCGATCCGCGCCGGCGGCGGAACATTCCCGGTCGGGCTCACGCTGGCGGTGACCGCCGATCATGCCGCCGGCAATGACGACAGCGGGCTGAAGCGCAAACAGGCCGAGATGCTCGATCGCTGGCTCGCCGCGCCGGGCGATTTCATCGGGGTGCAGACCTATACCGGCAGCGCGGTCGATGCGACCGCCGACGTGCCGCCGCCGCCGAGCACCGAACTGACGCAAATGGGCTATGCCTTCACCCCCGATGCGATCGAACATTCGGTCCGGCTGGTCGCGGGGCGGACGAAGAAGGCGATCTACGTCACCGAAAACGGCGTCGCGACCGAAGACGACACGCGGCGCATCGCCTATATCAAGGGCGCGATCGCCGGGGTGCAGCGCTGCCGCGCCGACGGCATCGACCTGCGCGGCTATTTCCACTGGTCGCTGCTTGACAATTGGGAGTGGATGTCCGGCTATCGCCCGAAGTTCGGCCTGGTCTCGGTCGACCCCAAGACCTTCCGCCGCACCCCCAAACCCTCGGCACGCGTGCTCGGCGCGATCGCGCGGCGCGACGGGCGGGTTTAGACCGGCCCGCCGTCACCCCGGCTCAAGGCCGGGGTGACGGCGTTTGCGGGAAGCTCCGCGCGGCCGAACCTCAATCCGATCTCGCGCTCAGCGCGGCGCGGCTGCGTCGATCAGGGCGCGGACGCCGGGGCCGATCTTGACGATCAGGTCGGCCGGCGGTTGCGGCCGGAGAAAGGACTCGATCGGCCGCCACGACGCTTTCTCCTGCGCGTCGAGCACATCCAGCGCGGCGCGCGCATTGGCCGCCTGCACGCCGTCGAGCGCCCGCCCCGCCTCGATCGCGGCGATCGCATCGAGTCCATAAGTCGCGAGCTGGGCGATTTGCGCCGCGGTCGGCCGCGCTTCCTCGAGCAGCGGCTTCCCCGCCGATGCTGCCACGAAACGCGCATCATTGTCGCGCCACTGCGTCAACCGATCGGCCAGCGCCTTTGCCAGCGACCTGTCGCCCTTGGCATAACCCGCCGCATCGGCGGCAAACCGCTGCGCAACCAGCGAATCCACCGGCGCCGCATCGGCCAGCGCGTTGAGCGGCTGAACGATGCGCTTCCCCGCCAGCGCCGCCTTGATGCGGTGGTCATGCGCCATGTTGCGCACCGGCCCGGTGAGCGAAAGCAGGGTCATCACCGGCGCGATCGCCTCGGGTGCGAGCCGCGTCGCCATCCGCATCCGGTTCGCCTGATCGTCGAGCCCGTCGACAGTCAGCAACGCGCCGATCGTCTCCAGCCGGCGATACATGTCGGCGGGATCGCGCACCGCTTTCGGCGACCAGAAACGCTCGGCCAGCGCCGCGGCGCGCGGCCACAGCACATGATCGGTCATCTCGTCGGTCGTCGTCGGGCTCCACAGCGGCGCCTCCCCGCCGAGCACCCGTTTCTCCTGTTCCGCGCTGAGCGGCGGACGCGGGAAGGCGATCAGCGCATCGCCGACATAGCTGGCGAGAAACGGGCTGAGCTTGCGCAACCCGGCGGCAAATTCGGGGGTGAAGCCGGCGGTTGCCGTATCGCTGGGATCGAACGCGTAATGGAAAGACGCCGGCATCAGCAGATCGAGATAATAGCCGGCCGACACCACCGTTCGATATCCCCGGGCGGTCACATCGGCGGTGACGTTGGAGGTCTGCCACGCCTGAACGATCGCATCGGAGGCGATGCCGGGGCGCGCGGCGATTTCCTCCCAGCCCATCATCGTCTTGCCGTGGCGCCGCACGATCTGTTGCACGCGGCGGGCGAAATAGGCCTCGACCGCGCGGCTGTCGGCGAGCTTCTCGCGCGTCATCAGCGCGCGGACCCCGGCGTCACCGTCCCACACCCCCTTGGCCACCTCGTCGCCGCCGACGTGAAAGACGGGATCGGGGAACAACGGCGCCATCTCGCCGACCAATGCGTCGAGGAAGCGATAGGTGGCGGGCGCCGCCGGATTGAGCGCGACATCGGCGGTGCCGAGCGGACCCTTTTTCCCCTCGACCCCCAATTCGGGATAGGCCTGGACGATCGCGCGGCTATGCCCCGGCACGTCGAATTCGGGAATGACGCGGATGCCGCGATCGGCGGCATAAGCGACGAGGTCGCGAAGCTCGGCCTGCGTATAGAATTGCCCGCGGTTCGCGGCGGTCAGCCGGGGATAGCGGCGCAGCTCGACGCGAAAGCCCTCGTCGTCGCTGAGATGGAGGTGAAGGACGTTGAGCTTCACCCGCTCCATCGCGTCGATCTGGCGCCTGATCGTCTCGACGCCGAGGAAATGCCGCGCGGTATCGAGCATCACCCCGCGCCACGCAAAGCGCGGCGCATCGTCGATCGTGACCGCGGCGAGCCGGGCGCCCCCCGGCGACAGCCCGACCAGCTGGCGCAAGGTGGCGAACGCGCGCAGCACCCCGCTCCGCCCCTCGGCGTCGATGCGGATGCCGCTCGCGGTCACCGCCAGCCGATAGCCCTCACCACGATCCGCGGCATCGACCGCGCTGGCGCAGGTGACGGCGAGCGGGGTGGCCTTGCCCGTGTCGAACGCCAGCCCGGTCTGCCGCGCGAGATCGCGCTGCAATCGCGCCGCCGCCGCATCGAACCGCCGCGCATCACCGCACCCCGACCAGACCGGCGCCAGCGGCCCGTCGAGCGCCAGCACACCCTCGCCCGGCGTCACCGCGGTGGGCAGCGGCATCAGCGCGCGGTCGGGCGCGGCGGCGATCAGCAACGCCGCCGAAGCGACCAGCCAGCAGCATTTCATCGGCGCGCCTCCCCTGTCTGCGCTTAGCGGTGCCGGCTTTCGGTCGCCGCGGTGAGCCGCGTGGTGCCGCTCAGCTCGGGCTCGCCCGCCGATTTGCCGACGAAGAAGCGATAATCGCCCGCCGGCCGCGCCCATTGCCCGGCCTGTTCGTCATAGGACAGCAACAGCCACGGATCGGCGGTGATCGTCACCTCGCGCGTTTCGCCCGGCTTCAGCGTCACCCGCGCCCAGCCGGCGAGGCGATGCGTCCGCCCCGGCGGCGCGACATAGAGCTGCGCCACCTCCACGCCCTCGCGCTTGCCGCTGTTGGTGATCCGCGCGGTGACGGTCAGCCCCGCGCCGCCCACCTGCTTCAGCCCGGCATAAGCGAATTTGGTATAGGTCAGGCCATAGCCGAACGGGAACAACGGCCTGGCATCGGTGCGCTCGAACCAGCGATAGCCGACGTCGCTGCCTTCCTTATAGTCGATCGTGAACGGATCATATTTGACCCCGATCCCCAGCGGGCGCTGCTTGGCGGGATCGTACCCGACCAATTTGGGATGCGCGAGCTGGTCAATGGTCGCGGGGAAGGTGACCGGCAGGCGCCCCGAGGGCGCGGCAGCGCCGGTCAGGATCGCCGCGATCGCCTCGCCGCCGCGCTGGCCGGGGAACCACGCCTCAAGCACCGCGCCGACCTTGTCGAGCCACGGCATCGCGACCGCGTTGCCGGTTTCGAGCACCACGCCGGTGCGCGGATTGGCGCCCGCCACCGCGGCGATCATCGCATCCTGCCCGTAAGGCAGCGAGAAATCGGCGCTGTCGATCCCCTCCATCTCGGGCTTCACCGCAAAGACGAACGCGACATCGGCCGCCCTGGCAACCGCGGCAGCACGCGTGGCATCCGATCCGTCGTCGAACACGATCTTCGCGTCGGGCAGCGCCGCCTTGAGCGCGCCGAGCGGCGAGGACAGGCCATAAGCCGGCGCCATCATCGCGAGCAGGGGATGCGTCCCTTCGGGCACGTCGCGATAGACCCCGCCATAAGGGATCACCTGCGACGAACCGCCCCCGGCGAGCACGCCCTTGTCGGCATGCCGCCCGATCACCGCGATCGTCTTCGCGCCGGCGGCGAGCGGCAGCAGCCCGTCATTCTTGAGCAGCACGATCCCCGCTTCGGCGATCGCCTGCGCCCTGGCGGCGTGCGCGGCCTGATCCACCGCACCGCCCGGCCGCGCGACATGATCGAGCGCGCCGACCGCGATCAGCGAGCGGATGATCCGGCGCGCCATCTCGCGCACCTGCGCGCGGCTGATCTCGCCCGCGTCGATCGCCGCCGGGATGCCGCCGAAATAATCCTTGTCCTGCGGCGATTGCTGGTCGAGCCCGGCGTCGATCGAGGGCTTGAGGCTCATCGTCGCGCCCCAGTCCGACATCACCCAGCCGCGATAGCCCCAGTCGCCGCGCAGCACCTGTTTGAGCAGATAGTCGCTCTCGCAGGCATAAGCGCCGCGCACGCGATTATAGGCGCACATCACCGATGCGGGCTTGCCGTGCTTGATGCCGATCTCGAACGCCAGCAGATCGGATTCGCGCAACGCCGCGTCGGAGGCGGCGACGTCATAGACGAAGCGACCGCTCTCCTGGCTGTTGGCGGCGAAATGCTTGATCGTCGAGGCGACGTGATGCGCCTGAATCCCCGCGATCTGCTCGCCCACCAGCCGGCCGGCGAGCAACGGATCTTCGCCGAGATATTCGAAATTGCGCCCGTTGCGCGGCTCCCGCGCGAGGTTCACCCCACCGGCGAGCTGGACGTTGATACCCTTGGCGAACGCCTCCGCACCGATGATATCGCCCGCCGCGCGCGCCATCGCCGGATCGAAGGTCGCGGCGAGCGACAAGGTGGAGGGGAGCGCGGTGGCGTGGTCGCCCGGCCGCAGATAGCCGATATCGGCGACGCCGAGGCTCGCGTCGGCCAACTGCTGCGCGGGGATGCCGAGCCGCTCGATCCCCGGCACGAAACCCGCGGTGCCGATCGCTCCCTTGGGCTTGGGCACGCGCATCGCCTCGGGAATGAACGGCGGCAATGGCACGCCAAGATCGAGCAGGCTGCCGCCCGCCTTGGATTTGAGCAACGATAGCTGCTCGTCGAGCGTCATCTTGTCGACGAGCGCCGCGGCACGGGCATCGATCGCCGCCGCGCCATCGGCCTGGTTCCTGGTCGCAGGGATCGGCCTGTCCTTTGCTGTTGCCGGAAATGCCGCCGCGACGGCGAGCAGCGCCAGCGCGGTCATGGAAATAGGACGGGTGACGCTCATGGCTTCGCCTTGGCTGTGTCGGTCGATTTGGTGCGGGTGCGCGGGTCGTCGAGCTGGAGCGCGCCGGTTTCGAACCCGGCGTCGATCAGCCGGCTGAGCAGACGGATCGAGGCAATGATCTCCTCCGGGCGCGGCGCCAGCACGCGGGCGATCGACAGCCCGCGCACGGCCCAGACGATCAGCCGCATCATCGCCATCGACGAATCCTCGACCCCGGTGGTCTCGCGCACATGGCGCAGCGCATCCTCCTCGATCCGCGCCTGCAGCGGCGCGAGCTTCTCGGCGAGGACGTGGTCGCTGCGCGAGCCCTGCAGGATTTCGAGCACCGCGACCCCCGACGGGCGGCTCAGCACTTCCCAACCCACTTCGGGATAGGCGCGGATGATTTCGCGCGGATCGCGAATCCCGCGGAAATGCTCGGCGTAGCGCTCAAGCTCTTCCTCATAGACCGCCTCGACCACGAAGGTCATGAGATCGGCCTTGGTGCGGAACTGGTGGAGCATCGCGCCGCGGCTGACCCCGGCCTCGGCCGCGACCAGCAGGGTCGTCGTCGCCCCATAACCATGTTCGCGCAGCACGCGGATCGCGGCATCGAGCAAAGCCGCGCGGGTTCCCGCGCTGCGCTCCGCTTGTGTCCGTCGGCGTCGAGCTTCCGTCATACCCCTCCTCCAATCGGCGGCCAACCGGCGTCAATCGGTACGCATAACGCGTCATGGCGATCGGGCTAGCGCGATTGGATAGGATTGGTCAACAAACAAACGGGCTTGACTGACTGTAAATTGCGATCATACCGCCGCCAAGGCGATCGCAGGGCCGGAGGGTCTGGCCGCGAATCGCCCGCCGGGGAGGAGCGAGGGACATGGAACAGCGGAATTTGAGGAGCGCGTTGCTCGCATCAGCGGCGGGGCTGATCGCGATCGCGACACCGGCCTGGGCCGCCGATCAGGCGCCGGCGGCTGCGACCGCGCAGAACCCGGACGACATCATCGTCACCGCCACCCGGCGCGAGGAGCGGCTGCAGGACGTGCCCGTCGCGGTGAGCGCGGTATCGGGGCAGGATCTCGCCAAATCAGCGTATCGCGAGGCGACCGATATCCAGTATCTCGCGCCCAACATCACCTTCTCGGCAACCAATCCGGTATCGAACGGCGGCGGCTATCAGATCCGCGGCATCGGCACGCAAAGCTATGACAGCGGCGTCGAGCAGACCGTCGGCCTCGTCGTCGACGGGGTGGTGATCGGGCTGTCGCGCGATCCCGGCGCGACCGGCTTTGCCGATATCGAGCGCGTCGAGGTGCTGCGCGGGCCGTAGGGCACGTTGTTCGGCAAGAATTCCTCCGCCGGCGTGATCCAGATCGTCACCAGGAAGCCGCAGCTCGGCGTCAGCTCGCTCGACCTCGATCTCTCCTACGGCGAGCGCAAGGATCAGCTCGAACGCGCCACGGCGAACGTGCCGCTGGGCAGCAATGTCGCGCTACGCGTCACCGCCTTCCACAACGCGCAGCAGGGCGCGATCCCCAATGTCGTCAACGGCACCCATGTCGGCGATCGCGACAATTACGGCATCCGCGGCAAATTGCTGTGGGAGCCGACCGACAAATTGTCGCTGCTCGTCACCGGCGAATATCAGACCGGCTTCGCGCGCGACGGCCAGCTGATCGAATCGCTCGGGGTCAATCCGCTCTACAACATGCTGTTCAACCGCTTCGCGGTGAAGCCCGGGCATGATGTCTATATCGCCTATAACGACGGCGACTGGACCGCGAATACGCGGCTGTGGGGCAGCTCGCTGCAGGCCGATTACCGGCTGGGCGATTTCACGCTGACCTCGATCACCGCCTATCGCTCGCTCAAGACCACCCAACTCACCGATATCGACGGCTCGCCCGCCGATATCTTCAACCACAGCGACGGCGGGATCGACAGCAACCAGTTCACCCAGGAACTGCGCCTCACCTCGCCCTCGGGCAAGCGGCTCGAATATACGCTGGGGCTCTATTACTACCACACCACCAACGGCGGCTGGACCGCGCAATATGGCGATTTCAACTTCGGCCCGCTGTTCCCCGGCTATGGCGTGCCGGTGGTGCTCGGCGGCGGCATCCGCAACAACGTCAATTACGTCCGCAGCCTCGCGGCTTATGGCCAGGGGACCTATCGCATCGTCGACGGCGTCAAGCTGATCGGCGGCCTGCGCTACACCAATGATCGCAACCACGGCGAGCTGGTGGTCGACAAGCTCCCCTTCCCGGCGATCGTCTCCGGCCAATTGCCCAATTATTCGGGCACGGTGCGCGCGGACAATGTGTCGGGCAAGGTCGGGCTGCAGGTCGAGCCGACCCGCAATGTGATGGTCTACGCCACCTGGTCGACCGGCTATAAGGGGCCGGCGATCGACGGCACCACCGGCACGATCCACGAAGTGCGCCCGGAAACGGTCAAAAGCTACGAAATCGGCCTCAAGTCGCAGCTGTTCAACGGCATGCTGACCTTCAACACTTCGCTCTACTGGTCCGATTTCACCAATTTCCAGGCGCAGACCTTCGACACCAGCGTCACCCCGCCGGCTTTCTATCTGTCGAACGCGGGCGGGATGCGCGCGCGCGGCGTCGAGGTGGAGACCAGCCTGCGCGTCTCGCCGCGGCTGCGCCTGTCGGCCAATGGCGCGTATAGCGACGCCACCTACCGCCAGTATCTCAGCACCTGCTATCCGGGGCAGCCGGTGTCGGCGGTGGTCGGGGTCGGTTGCTATGTCGATCCGACGACCAAGGCCAATGTCGCGAATTATGCCGGCTATCGCCTGCCCAATGCGCCCGAATGGTCGTATAATCTGCGCGCCGATTTCAATCAGCCGCTCGCCAACGAGTTGACGCTCGATGCCAATGCCAATTGGGCGTGGCGCGACAAGACGCAGGCGGTGCTGGGCGATCCCAAGTCGACGATTACCGCTTACGGGCTGCTCAACGGCACGATCGGCATCGGCGCGAGCGATGGCGCGTGGCATGTCGGCATCTATGCCCGCAACCTGCTCAACAAGCATTTCTACGCGGCCTATGCCGCCCCGGCGGCGATCAACCCGGGGGGCTATTCGAAGATCGTCAGCCCCGATGCCTTCCGCACGATCGGCGGCACGGTGAGCTTCCGTTTCTAACCCCTCCCCTCGCGGGCCGGATCGACGATCCGGCCCGTTTCTTTCTTGCGGAGATGCCGGGGCATGAACATCGATCGTCGCGATCTTCTGCGCTTCGCCGGGGCGGCGAGCGTCGCCGCGGCCGCCGGCGCGGCCGCACCGCCAGCCGCCCCCGCGATCGGGGTGCAGCTCTACATGCTGCGCGACCTGCTCGCCAAAGACCTTGAGGGCACGCTGGCGGCGATCGCGCGGATCGGCCTCCGCCACGTCGAATTCGCCGGCTATTATAATCGCACCCCGGCGCAATGGCGCGATTTGCTCAAGGCGAACGGGCTCACCGCGATCGGCGCACACGGCCTCTATCCCGATATGAGCGACGATCAGGTCGCTGCGGCGATCGATGCCGCCGCCGCGATCGGGCTCGAATGGGTGGTCGCGGCGGTCCCGCGGCTCCCGGGCCTCACGCTGCCGATCACCGAGCAAAGCTTCCGCGCCGCGACCCAGCGCATCACCGGCGACGATCTCAAGGCCAGCGCCGCGTGGTTCAACCGCATCGGCGAACGCGCGAAGGCGGCCGGGCTGCGCTTCGCCTATCACAACCACGGCTTCGATTTCCGCCGCTATGACGGGCGCTACGGGCTCGATCTGCTGCTTGCCGAAACCGATCCGGCGCTCGTCGCGCTGGAGCTGGATATCGGCAATATGATCGCCGCCGGCATCGATCCTTTGCCCTATCTCAAACCGGGCGGGCGGGCGCGGCTGGCGCACGTCAAGGACTGGCGCGGGCCTTACACACCCTCGTTGTACGAAATACCCGCGTCCGCCCCGGTCGGCGAAGGCTCGATCGACTGGCCGCCGCTCATCAAGACGCTGGCACGCGCGCGCATCCCCTATATCTTCATCGAACAGGAAGGGATCGAGCCGAGCGCCGCGCTCGATCTGCTCGCGCGCAACTGGCGCCATCTGCAACCGGGGAGGACATGATGATCGCACTGATCGCCGCACTCGCGCTCGCCGCCGAAACCGCGCCCGCCGCGCCGGCGGTCGGCATCCTCGCCGATCCCTGCGCCGCGCTGCCCGCGACGCCGCCGATCGTCGCCGATTATCTGGCGCGCTACGCCAGGGCGAAGGCGGCCAACCAGCCCCCGCCCCCGGTCACCGCCGACGGCATGGCGATCTATCAGCGCTGGCAGGATGCGCTGCTGGTCAGCGATTTTCCGGGCCTGTGCCGTTATCGCGCCGCCAATCAGGCACTGCCCCCGGCGACCGCGCAGCGCATCGTATTCTTCGGGGATTCGATCACCGAATTGTGGCAGCGCGAGGATCCCGGTTTCTTCACCGCCGACCGGATCGATCGCGGGATCAGCGGGCAGACCACGACGCAGATGCTCGCGCGGTTCCGCGCCGACGTGATCGATCTCAAGCCCGGCGTCGTCCACATCATGGCCGGCACCAACGATATCGCCGGCAACACCGGCCCGACCACGCTTGCCGCGATCGAGGGCAATATCCGCTCGATGACCGAGCTTGCGCGCGCCCACGGGATCCGGGTGGTGCTGGCATCGGTGCCGCCCGCCGCGCATTTCGGCTGGCGCCCGGCGATCGCGCCGGTGGACAGCATCCATGCGCTCAACGCGTGGCTCGCCGATTATGCGCGGCGCGAAAAGCTCACCTATATCGATTATCACTCCGCGCTGGAGGACAAGAACCACGCCTTTCGCGCCGAATGGTCGGGCGACGGGGTCCATCCCAATGCCGCCGGCTATGCGGTGATGCGGGGTATCGCCGAGCGCGCATTGCGGCTTGAACCCCGCTGATCGCGGCGCTGGCAATCGTCAGACCGACCCGTCGAGCACCAGCAGCAGAAGGATGATCAGGATGATCGTCCCAACGCCGACCGGGGCATATCCCCAATTCGCATTGTACGCGCCGCGCCGCGGAAACGATCCGCCGAGCCAGAGTACGAGCAGGACAATGATGAGGATCGTGAGCATCGCTCTCTCCTTGTTCGCGCCGCGCCGTTTTGCGCCGCAGCCGTCAACAACAAGCGCTTCTCATCCGCTGCGGTTCCCGCGACCTGCGGCGTAAGCGGCTGGCAACGAACACTATTGCCAGCCTCTTGGCCGATCGCCGCGAAGCTGCTAATCGCGCCGCGTCGGAAAAGGCAGCCTTGGTTTGGTAAGCCCAAGGCCTTTCGGTAACGGAAGCTCTGGTCTTTGGCCTCGTGCCTCAGGTCCCCGCGACGAACTTCGGCCATTCACGAGATGGCCGTGCGTTCGTCGGCGCGGACCTCGGGAATTGAGGAACGCTCCGGTCGAACCCCGACTGAGGAGCTATGTGTGCCACGATCCGATCCTTCTTTGCGCGCCGCGATCAACCAGCCGCTCGTCGTCATTTATGCGGCGATCGGGCTGGACGCGGTCGGCATCGGGCTGATCTTCCCGATCCTTCCGCGGCTGATCGCTGAGGTCACCCACGCGCAGAACATCGCTTCCTATATCGGCATCCTGACCGCGCTCTATGCCGCGATGCAATTCGCCTTCGCCCCGGTGCTCGGCGCGTTGAGCGACCGGCTGGGGCGCCGCCCGGTTCTGCTGCTCTCGCTCGGCGGGGCAGCGGTCAATTATGTGCTGATGGCGCTTGCGCCGTCGCTGGGCTTGCTGATCCTCGGCCGCGCGATCGCCGGGCTGACGAGCGCCAATATCGCGGTCGCCACCGCCTATATCACCGACATTTCGCCGGAGAATGTACGCGCCAAACGCTTCGGGCTGTTCAACGCGATGTTCGGGGTGGGCTTCATCCTCGGGCCGGTGCTGGGCGGTGCGCTCGGCGATTATTGGCTGCGGCTGCCGTTCCTTGCTGCGGCCGCGCTCAACGCCGCCAACCTGCTGCTGGCGCTGTTCGGCCTGCCCGAATCGCGCACGCCGACGCGCGAGAAGATCGACCTTGCCGCGCTCAATCCGCTGCGTCCGCTACGCTGGGCGCTGTCGATGAAGGCATTGCTGCCGATGATCGCGACCTTCTTCGTGCTGAGCGCGACGGGCGAGGTCTATGGCACCTGCTGGGCATTGTGGGGCAATGACGCATTCGGCTGGAACGGCATGTGGGTCGGCCTGTCGCTCGGCGCGTTCGGCGTGTGCCAGACGCTGGCGCAGGCGTTTCTCCCCGGCCCCGCGGTGCGGCTGCTCGGCGAGCGCGGCGCGGTTCTCGCCGGCATCGCCAGCGCCTGCGCCGCGCTGGCGGCGATGGCGTTCATCACGCAGGGCTGGATGGTGTTCGCGATCATGCCACTCGTCGCGCTGTCCGGCATCGGCTCGCCCGC
>JAFKLV010000217.1 GCA_017304125.1 Sphingomonadales bacterium | reverse complement strand
CGTGGGGCGACTTGGCGCCTGATTTCCGATGCCCCGTCCGAGCAGTCCAAGTGGCCTGCCCCGTCGGTGGAGTGGCTTCTATGCCCGACCCACCCAACCGTCAAACACTATTTTGCAATTTTATTTCCGTCGCCAAAAAATGACGGAATATCAGTTGCTTATACGTCGATTGGCACCCTCGACGCCCCCTGCCAGCCTCTGCAGACCCGCCGAATCGCCGAATCAACCCGGTGAATCACCCGCTCGAACGCACCGCCGGACCCGATTCCGCCTCGCCAGCGCCCCCGCGGGCCTAGTCGAACAGCGGCAGCGCGGTGGTCGACTTGATCTCCTGCATCGCGAAGGACGAGCTGACGTCGTGCAACGGCGCCACCTTGGTCAGCTTGCGATAGATGCGATCGAAGTCGGCGATGTCGCGCGCCACCACCTTGAGCAGATAATCGATCTCCCCGCTCATCCGGTAGAATTCGACCACCTCGGGGAATCGCGCCACCCCCTCGGCAAAGGCCTCCAGCCACTCCGCGGTATGATGCGCGGTCTTGATCGCGACGATCACCGTTACCCCCAGCCCCAGCCGTTCGCGATTGAGCACCGTCACGCGGCGCTCGATCACGCCCTCACGCTCGAGCCGCTTGATCCGTTTCCAGCACGGCGTCTGCGACAGACCGACGCGCTCGGCGATCTCCGCGATCGGCACCGTCGCATCCTCCTGCAGCAGCGCGAGGATGCGGCGATCGACCGCATCGAGAACGATATTCTCCATTTTCCCTCCACATTGCGGATCACGTTCTCTATAACCCAGTCAAGGGAGCGAAATGAATACGGACATTTCAGCATCAGACGATAGGTTCCACGCATTCGATAGTGAGTGGAGACCCGTTGTGATCGATCGCCTGTTTCTCGAGCACCCGCGTGCGGTCGACGAAAGCTATGGCGAGCATATGCGCGCGGCGGGCGGTTTCGGCGTGGTGATGATCGTCGCCGGCTTCGCCTGTCTGGTCCACGCCTTGGTGCCCGGGCTGTTCGTTTCGACCGGCAGCAAGGCGATCGATCGGCTCCACGACAAGATGGTGCGCAAGCGCCGCCGCCGCGCCGCGCCGTCTGCCGAGCGGCTGGTCCGGTCGGGGAACGAAGCCGCATGACGGCGATGATGGCGGCGGACCTTTATGGGGACGTG
>JAFKLV010000216.1 GCA_017304125.1 Sphingomonadales bacterium | reverse complement strand
CTGGCCGACGTTGCTGTGGACGCACCGGTCTCGCTCTATCTTCACATCCCTTATTGCCACGAAATCTGCTGGTATTGCGGGTGCAACACCGGCGCGGCGAACCGCACGGGACGTGTGGCCGCCTATCTTGAGCGGCTGATCGAGGAAGCCAGGGCGGTCGCGCAGCAATTGGGCGGGCGCGGTCGGGTGGGCCGGATCGCGTTCGGCGGTGGCAGTCCCAACGCACTGGCGCCCGGGCAATTTGCCGCGCTGCTGGGCGAGGTGCGTGCCCTATTCGACTGCTCGGAGGCGATCGTCTCGGTCGAGCTCGACCCACGCCAGTTCGGGCCGGGCTGGGATGAGACACTGACAAGCGCTGGCGTGACCCGCGCCAGCCTTGGCGTGCAGACCTTCTCGCCCGACTTGCAACGCGCGATCGGTCGCATTCAGCCGGTGGCGATGATCGCCGACGTTACCGCGCGGCTGCGTGCGGCGGGGGTCAATTCGATCAGCTTCGACCTGATGTACGGTCTACCAGCGCAGGATGTGGCGCACTTGCGCGAGACGATCGACATAGCACTCGGCATGCACCCCGATCGGCTGGCGGTTTTCGGCTATGCGCATGTCCCGCATCTTATCCCTCGCCAGCGTCGCATCGATGCGTACGCGTTGGCGGGGCCCGAAGCACGTTTCCGACAGGCAGAAGCGGCGCACCTCATGCTGAAAGAGGCGGACTGGCAGTCGATCGGATTCGATCATTTCGCCCGCAGCGATGACGATCTCGCGCTGGCCGCCCGCTCCGGCACGCTCCGGCGCAATTTTCAGGGTTTCACCGATGACGATGCCGAGGTGTTGGTCGGGCTTGGAGCATCCGCGATCAGTATGTTTCCCGGACTGCTGGCTCAGAACGAGAAGAACGCGGGTCGCTATCAGTTGCGCATCGCACGCGGCGGGCTGGCGGCGGCGCGGGGTATCCGGCGGAGTCCGGTCGACCAGCGGCGTGGCGTTGCGATCGAGCAATTGCTGTGCCGCGGTAGTGCCGATCTGACGGGGCTGCCCGATCTGGCGACGATCCGCGAACGACTGGCGCCGTTTGCCGCGCGCGGGCTCGTCACATGGATGGGGACGCGGCTCAATCTGGCGCCGACCGCAACGCCTTATGCCCTCGCTATCGTCGCGACGATCGATCCCTATCGCCA
>JAFKLV010000274.1 GCA_017304125.1 Sphingomonadales bacterium | reverse complement strand
CGGTTCGCCCGTGGCCTCGCCGGTGATCGCCATGAGACCGCTTTCGGCCTGCATGACGAAATCGTAGCCGGGGCGGGTCGCGTCCGGGCCGGTCTGGCCGTAGCCGGAGATCGAGCAGTAGATCAGCCGCGGGTTGACCGCGCGCAGCGCTTCCCAGCCCACCCCAAGCCTGTCGGCGGTGCCGGCGCGGAAATTCTCGACCACCACGTCGGCTTTGGCGGCGAGCTCGCGCACGATCTCCAGCCCCTCGTCGTCGGCATAGGGGCCGACAGCGCGGGCGGGGGTGTGCTTCTTGCCGACGATTTCCACGACGTCGCCGTCCGCGATGCCCGCTGCGGCCATGAACGCGCGCGGGAGGTGCGCGACGCCGCGCCCCGAATCCTCCGGCCGAGCGTTCGCTACCTGCAGCTTGCGCTTCGCGTCGTCACTGTCTGCCACCATTGCTCTCCGTCTCGCTTGTCATGCGAAGATAGAAACACTTGGGCACGGTTTCGAGATGCATCGTTGCGCGGGAGTTACGAATAAAAAACGCGCAAAAAAAGAGGCCGGTCACGAGGACCGGCCTTTGAAAGTTTTTAGGAGAGGATGCCTGAAAGGCACGGCTCATGTGCGTCGCCGGGTCCCATTGTGCAAGTGCGAAAAGTAATAATCATGCTTGCATTTTTTGCAATCGCGACGAGATGAGCTTGGCGGATGCGTGCAGAATGTGCATGATGCATTGCACAAGATGAGCGGAAATCCATGCGTCGTCTGCCCCCCCTGACAGCGATTGAGGCGTTTGTTGCCGTAGCGCGGCTTGGCTCGGTGAAGGCTGCCGCGCAGGAGCTGGCGCTGTCCGCGCCTGCGCTGAGCCGGCGCGTCCAGACGCTGGAGCGTTTTATCGGCCGCCCGTTGTTCGATCGCCGGCATCAGGCGATGGTGCCCAATGGCGACGGCGAGCGGCTGCTGGCGCAGATCGCGCCGGTGCTCGATCAGCTGTCCGATGCGCTGTCGGGGCTGAGCAGCACGGTCGAGGTGGTGCGGCTGCGGCTCGGGGTGATGCCGTTGTTCGCCTCGCAGCGATTGTTCCCGCGCCTTGCCGAGCTGCGCGCCACCCATCCCGAGCTGCACCTCGATATCGATACCGCGGGTCATGCCCTGTCGCGGCTCGGCGAGGGGCTCGATGCGGTGGTCGCGCTCGCGCGCGATGTCGATCCGACCCTGTTCGCGCGGCGGCTCGATCGCAACATGGTCTATGCGATCGGCGCGCGCGAATTGCTCGAAGGGCCTAACCCGATCGTGCGGCCCGAGCAGCTTGCCGATCTGTCGGTGCTGATCCACCGCGACATGCCCGACACCTATACTGCGTGGCGCCACGCCGCCGGGCTGCCCGATATCGAGCCGGTGGCGATCGACCATTTCGATTCGGGCGGGCTGATGCTGGAGGCGGCGGCGCAGGGGCTGGGCGTGGCGTTCATGCTCGAAAGCCATTTCGAGGATGCCAACGACCCGCGGATCGCGCGGCTGTTCGCCGATATCGAGGTGGAAAGCCCGTACAGCTATTGGTTCGTCTGCCGGCCGCGCGCGTTGCAGCTCAAGCCGGTAAAGCTGTTCCGCGACTGGCTGCTCGCCACGTTGCGGCAAGAGGGGGTTTGAGAGCGAGCGTCACCCCGGCCTTGTGCCGGGGTCCACGGAGCCGCAAGCCGAGCGGCAAGAAGCTCTTGTACGGCCGCTGCCTCCCGGTGGACCCCGGCACAAGGCCGGGGTGACGAAGAGGCAGCGCCGTATTCAGATCATTCGGCGCGGGCGGTGACGATCTTGCCCGGCTCGCGCGGCGGCTCGCCCTTGGGCAGCGCGTCGATCAGGTCCATCCCGCCGGTCACTTCGCCCCATACGGTGTACTGACCGTCGAGGAAGCGCGCGTCGTCGAAGCAGATGAAGAACTGCGAATTGGCGCTGTCCGGGTTGCTGGTGCGCGCCATCGAGCACACGCCACGGACGTGCGGCTCGCGGCTGAACTCTTGGCGGAGATCGGGCAGGTCGGAGCCGTGCATCCCGGTGCCGGTGGGGTCGCCGCCCTGCGCCATGAAGCCGGGGATCACGCGGTGGAACACCACGCCGTCGTAAAAGCCCTGATTGGCGAGCGTCGCGATCCGCTCGACGTGATTGGGGGCGAGGTCGGGGCGCAGCTTGATCGTCACGTCGCCGTCGGCGAGCGTCATGGTCAGCGTGTGAAAGGTATCGGCCATTGTCGGCTCCTGAATTCCGCGGAAGGCCCGAGCCCTAGCTTTGCCATCGCGGCAAGGCAATCGCGGGGAGGGGCGTTTCCTGTTCCTCCCCTGGAAGGGGAGGGGGACCAGCCGAAAGGCTGGTGGAGGGGTATTGGCCTCAGACGACTCCGCCCGCGGCGATTACCCCTCCACCGTTGCTGCGCAACGGTCCCCCTCCCCCTCCGGGGGAGGAATAAGCGAGCGGGCCAGTCCATTTCCAAACACGCCCCAACCACGGGTTGTCGATCCGCGCGCTTCGCCATATCAGGTCGTTGCGTAACTTTATGTCATGACGGAAGGGGCCAAGCGATGAGCGAAACCGAACTCCGCGTGGCAGACGACGACAGCCAGCTCGACGCCGACGACCGGCTCAAGCCCGAATTCGTCGATGCGGTGCTCGATGCGGTCGAGGCGGGCGATGCCGAGGCGGCGCGCGCGCTGGTCGAGCCGCTCCACCCCGCCGATATCGCCGATCTGTTCGAGCTGACCCCGGAGGATCGCCGCGCCGCGTTGGCCGGCGCGCTCACCGACCTGCTCGACGCCGACGTCATCGCCGAGATGAACGATTATGTCCGCGAGGATGTGATCGACACGCTCGATGCGCGGCAGGTGGCGGATATCGCCTCCGAACTCGATACCGACGATGCGGTCGCGATCATCGAGGATCTCGACGCCGACGAGCAGCGCGAGGTGCTCCGCGCGATGGAGCCCGACGATCGCGCCGCGATCGAGGAGGCGCTGAGCTACCCCGAGGAATCCGCCGGCCGCCTGATGCAGCGCGAGCTGATCGCGGTGCCGGAACATTGGACGATCGGCGACACGTTCGATTTCCTGCGCGGCTCGGAGGAACTGACCACCGATTTCTGGGAAGTGTTCGTCGTCGATCCGTCGCATCGCCCGGTCGGCACCTGCGCCTTGTCGTGGATCCTGCGCACCCCGCGGTCGGTGGCGATCGCCGATGTGATGCAGCGCGAACAGACGCTGATCCCGGTCGATATGGATCAGGAGGAAGTCGCGCTGCGCTTCCAGAAATATGCGTTGATCTCGGCGGCAGTGGTCGATGCCAGCGGGCGGCTGGTCGGGATGATCACCGTCGACGACGTGGTCCATATCATCCAGGAAGAGGCGGGCGAGGATACGCTCAAGCTCGCCGGCGCGGGTGATGGCGACATCAACGAGCCGATCGCGGTGACGGTGCGCACCCGTGTCGCATGGCTGGTGGTCAATCTTGGCGCGACGATGCTGTCGGCCTCGGTGGTCGGGCTGTTCCAGGGGGAGATTGCGCGGTTCGCGCTGCTTGCCGCGCTGATGCCGATCGTCTCGGCACTTGGCGGCAATGCCGGGACGCAAACTCTGGCGGTGGTGGTGCGCGCGCTGGCGACCAACCAGCTCACCAGTTCGAACACCGTGCGCATGCTGTTCCGCGAATTCCGCGTCGCGATCTTCAACGGCGCGGCGCTCGGCGCGGTCGGCGCGCTGGGGAGTTACGTCATCCTCGGCAATGCCGGGCTGTCGGCGGTGTTCGCGCTGTCGATGATCTTCAATTCGATCGTCGCCGGGCTGGTCGGGGTGATCGTCCCGGTCGCGCTCGACAAGGCCAATGTCGATCCGGCGGTATCCTCGGCGGTGTTCGTCACCACGGCCACCGATGTGATGGGATTCTTCTCTTTCCTCGGCCTCGCCACCTTGTGGGGCTTGGGGCACTAAGGACCCAAACTTACACAAGACGGCATCGTGATCGCCCGGAGAAGCCCGCCGGACGGCGTCGCTTGCTTGCGCGTAGCTTCAGCTACGCGACTGCGCTGCGCTCCTTGCCGGCGGGCTTCTCCGGGCGACCCCTCCGGGGCGGGCGTCTTTTGGCGCCATGCGGCGTCGCGCGTCGATCACGATGCAAATGCATCGCTCCCTCCTTGCTCCTTGCCTGGCACCAAAATCCGCTCCGTCACGATGCCGTCTTGTGTAAGTTTGTGTCCTCAACCACATCCCTTTGATGCCGCTTCATCTTACCAAGGTCGCGTTCGGTGCCGCCGGTGTCGAGGATCTCGCCGAGCGCTTGCGCATGCGCGGCGAGCAGGGCCCGGTGTTCCTCACCACGCGCTATCTGCCCAAGCGCCACGAGGAGATCGCCGGGCAGGGCTCGCTATTCTGGATCATCAAACACGCGCTGGTCGCGCGCTCGCCGATCCTGTCGTTCGGCGAAGCCGAGGGCGGGCGGGTCGCGATCCATATCGATCCGTTGCTGCGGCTGGTCCATCCGCGGCCGAAGCGCGCGCATCAGGGCTGGCGCTACCTCGAGGCGGCGGATGCGCCGATCGATCTTGCGGGCGGCGAGGCGGAGGCGGTGCTGCCCGCGTCGCTGGCCGGCAGGCTCGCCGAACTCGGGCTGCTGTGACGCGCGTCCCACGCGGCGCGTAATGTCTCGCTGGTGTCGCGGCTGCCGTCGTGGCTCCAGCCGGGCGGGCCGAGCAGATAGCCGGGTTTCGCCCACCACGGCGCGGCGCGCAGATCGCGCGCGATCCCGATCCATTCGTGGAACGCCGCCCAGCCGAGGTTGAACGAGCCGAGCTGGTGGACGATGCCGTAGCGCGGGCGATCCTCGTCGAGCTCGGGGGTGAAGGTGCCGAACATCCGGTCCCAGATGATGAACACCCCGGCATAATTGCGATCGAGATAGTGTGGGTTGGTCGCGTGGTGGACGCGGTGGTGCGAAGGGGTGTTCATCACCGCCTCGAACCAGCGCGGCATCCGCCCGATCACCTCGGTGTGGATCCAGAATTGATAGATGAGGTTCACCCCCGCGACGAAGAACACCATCGCCGGCGGAAAACCGATCAGGAACAGCGGCAGGCGGAACAGGAAGGAAAGGCTGAAGAAGCCGGTCCACGTCTGCCGCAGCGCGGTCGACAGGTTATAATGCTGCGAGCTGTGGTGGATGACATGGCTCGCCCAGAACCAGCGCACGCGATGCGCCGAGCGGTGGAAGGCGTAATAAGCCAGATCGTCGAGCACGAAGGCGATGACGAACCAATACCATTGCCAGCCGATGTCGAACAAACGGAAGTGCCACACCCACGTCGCCAGCGCATAGACCAGTCCCGCCGACAGCGCCCCGGCGATCGTGCTGCCGAAACCGAGCATCAGGCTGGTCAGCGTATCGCGCGGCTCATAACGGCTACGATCACGCAGCCGCGCAACCAGCATTTCCGCCAGCACGAGCAGGACGAAGCCGGGGACGGCGATCGTGACGGGATCGGGCAGATTAGGCTCCACCCGAAAGGACTTACACCGCTGTCAGTTGCGGCGCCAGCCTGCGCACGTCGAGCGCATCGACCCCCGGCAGCGCGACCGCGCCGAAGCGGCGCTCGTTGGTTTCGACCACCATGCCGCCCGGCGTCGCGCGCACCGCATCCCAGGCGATCACCCGCGCGGCGATATGCGCGCCATGCGCCTTGAGCACCACGACGCGGCGATCCTCGCCGAACACCAGGGCGCCGCGCCCGTCGGCGCCGATCACCGCGGAGACGCCGGCGAACCCGGCGACGGCCTGATCGGCCTCGCGCAGCGCATCGGCTTCCTCGACCAGAATCCGCTCCGACCGGCCGAGCCGCAATGCCGCCGCGACCCCGCCCAGCGCGAGCACCGCCGCAAGCGACCCGCCGAGCGTCATCCAGTTCATCGCGGTCAAATGCGTCAGCCCTGCTGCGCCACCGCGTCCATCAGCGGGCGGAGGTTGGTGAGGTTATAGCCCGCGCCGGCGCCCTTGGCGGTCAGCTCGTCGCGGTCGGCTCCGGCCTTGGCCTGCGCCAGCGCCCACAGGTTGCACGAGCGCGTGCCCGAGCGGCAGAAAGCGAGCACCGGGCCGTTGGCATTGGCCAGCGCCTCGGTCATCGCGACGACCTGCGCCTGCGAGAAGCCGGCGTGGGTGATCGGGATCGCGGTATAAGCGAGGCCGGCATCCTCGGCGGCGGTGCGGATCGTGTCGCCGCTCGGCTGGCCGCCTTCCTCGTCGTCGGGGCGGTTGTTGACGATCGCGACGAAGCCCGCGGCCTTGATCGCGGCGATATCCTCGGGCGCGATCTGCGGCGCGACGGAGATGGAGGCGTCGATAAGGCGGATGTCGAGCATGATCGAAAACCTGGGTTGGCAAAGGACGGCGTGATCCGCCTCTACCGCAGCTCGTCGCCGGTTTGAACCGGGTCAGCGGTCAGTTTTCGTGGATAACCCGGAGAAATGCGTCGCCATAGGCATCTAGCTTGCGCTGCCCGACCCCCGCGATCCCCGCCATCTGCGCGATCGACGTCGGGCGTGACGCGGCCATCTCGCGCAGCACCGAATCGTGGAAGATGACATAGGGCGGCACCTGCGCCTCGCGCGCCAGATCGCGGCGCTTGGCGCGCAATGCCTCGAACAAGGGATCGCCGACCGGATTGGGCGCCGCATCGCCCCCCTTGCGGCGACGCTCGCGCTTGGGCGGCAGGACCAGCGCGACCGGCTCCTCGCCCTTGAGGATCGCGCGCGCCGCCGGGCCGAATTCGAGCCCGCCATGTGGATTGGCGCGCAGCGCGTCGCGCAGCTGCAGCGCGCGGCCGACCGGCTTGAGCAGGATCGTCTCGTCGCCGTCGACGATCCCCCAGACCGAGAGCGATTCGTGGCCGTTGGTCAGGCTGCGCTCGGTCGATTTGCCGGTCAGCACCTGCTCGACATAGGTCGAGCCGAACATCTGCCCGGTGCGGAACACCGCGGAGAGATATTTGCGCGCGGTCTCGGTCGCGTCGATCGCATTGGGCGGGGCGAGGCAATTGTCGCAATTGCCGCAGGCGGCGGGCGCGTCCTCGCCGAAATGCGCGAGCAGGATGCGGCGGCGGCACCCTGCGGTCTCGACCAGCGCGCCGAGCGCGTTGAGCCGTGCGCGCTCGCCGGGCTGGCGATGCGCCTCGACCTCGCCGATCCGCTGGCGGGCGCGGGCGAAATCCTCCGCCCCCCAGAACAGATGCGCGATCGCCGGATCGCCGTCGCGCCCGGCGCGGCCGGTTTCCTGATAATAAGCCTCGATCGACTTGGGCAGCCCGGCGTGCGCGACGAAGCGCACGTCGGGCTTGTCGATCCCCATCCCGAACGCGACCGTGGCGCAGATCACCATATCCTCGGAGGCGACGAAGGCGGCCTGATTGGCGGCGCGCACCGCGGGTTCGAGCCCGGCGTGATAGGCGCGCACCGGGCGCCCGGTCACGGCCAGCGCCTCGGCCAGCCGCTCGGTGCCGGCGCGGGTCTGGGCGTAGACGATGCCGGGGCCGGTGGTGGCGCGGACCAGATCGACGATCTGCCGCGTCGTCCCGTCGCGCGGGGAAATCGCATAGCGGATATTGGGCCGGTCGAACCCGGCGACGATCATCCCCTCGGTCGGGATGCCGAGCTGTTCGAGGATATCGGCGCGGGTATGCGCGTCGGCGGTGGCGGTCAGCGCGAGCCGCGGGACGCCCGCGAAATTATCGAGCAGCGGGCGCAGCAGCCGGTAATCGGGGCGGAAATCATGCCCCCATTCGCTGACGCAATGCGCCTCGTCGATCGCGAACAATGCCACGCGGCCGCGTTCGAGCAGGTCGCGGAAATCGGCGGTCGAGGCGCGTTCGGGCGCGACATAGAGCAGATCGAGCGCGCCATCGAGGAATCGCCCGCGCGTTTCGGCGCGATTCTCGTCGACGCTGGTCAGCGTCGCGGCGCGGATGCCGACCGCCTCGGCGGCGCGGAGCTGATCGTGCATCAGCGCGATCAGCGGCGAGACGACCACGCACGTCCCCTCCAGCATCACCGCGGGAAGCTGATAGCACAGGGACTTGCCCGCCCCGGTCGGCATCACCGCGAGCGTATTCTGCGCCGCCAGCACGCGGCTCACCACGTCGCGCTGGACGCCGCGGAAATCGGGAAAACCAAAGATACGCTGGAGAACGGAAACAGGATCGGCAGCCATGATCCAATCGCTATAGCGACACCGGATAGCGATCGGGAAAGGACTTTCGATGGGAATCGTGCGGGACAATCGGGCAGAGCAGGAATTCGAGCTGGATGTGGCCGGGCATCGTGCGCTCGCCGCCTATCAGCGCGAAGGCGACCGCATCGTGTTCACGCACACGCTGGTGCCGCATGCGATCGAGGGGAAGGGCGTCGGGACGAAGCTGATCCGCGCCGCGCTCGACAGCGCGCGCGACCAGAAGCTCAAGGTGATCCCGCAATGCTCGTTCGTCCGCGCCTATATCGAGCGGCACCCCGAATATCGCGATTTGCTGGCGTAATTCCCTGTGTCCCCGCCTTCGCGGGAGCACAAGGGAGCGAGAGGCTATTCCGCCGCCAGCGCTTCCTCGCGCTCCTTGGCCTGCCGCGCCCACATCTCGGCATAAAGCCCGCCTCGCGCGAGCAATTGCGCATGGCTGCCCTGTTCGACGATCTCGCCCGCCTCCAGCACGACGATCTTGTCGGCATGGACCACGGTGGAGAGGCGATGCGCGATGATGATCGTGGTGCGGCCGCGCTCGATCGCCTCCAGCGTTGCCATGATTTCCGCCTCGGTGCGGCTGTCGAGCGCGCTGGTCGCTTCGTCGAGGATCAGGATCGGCGGATTCTTGAGCAACGTGCGCGCGATCGCGACGCGCTGCTTCTCGCCGCCCGATAGCTTGAGCCCGCGCTCGCCGACGCGGGTGCCGTAGCCTTCGGGCTGCTGATCGATGAAACGCGCGATCGCCGCACCGCGCGCCGCCGCCTCGATCTCCGCCTCGGTGGCGCCTTCGCGGCCATAGGCGATGTTGTAGCCGATCGTGTCGTTGAACAGCACCGTATCTTGCGGGACGATGCCGATCGCGGCGCGCAGCGAGGCCTGCGTCACCTCGGATATGTCCTGCCCGTCGATCGTCAGCCGCCCGCCGGTGAGGTCGTAGAAACGATAGAGCAGCCGCGCCAGGGTCGATTTGCCCGCGCCCGACGGGCCGACCACCGCGACGGTCGCGCCGGGCGGCACGTCGAGATCGATGCCCTTCAGGATATCGCGGCCGGCGTCATAGCCGAAGCGGACATTCTCGAACCGCAAATGCCCCCTTGTGACGTCGAGCGGCTGCGCGCCGGGCGCATCGACCACCTCGGCGGGGGTGTCGACCAGATCGAACATCGCCCCCATGTCGATTACGCCCTGACGGATCGTGCGATAGACCATCCCGAGCAGATCGAGCGGGCGGAACAATTGCGACAGCAAGGTCGAGACCAGCACGACGTTACCCGCGGTGAACTTGCCCTGGCCCCAGCCGATCACCACCCAGGCCATGCCGGCGGCCATCATCAGATTGGTGATCAGCGCCTGCCCGATGTTGAGCCAGGCGAGGCTGTTCTCGGAGGTGACCGCAGCCTTGGCATAAGCCGTCATCGCGCCTTCGTAGCGGCGGCCTTCGCGATCCTCGGCGCCGAAATATTTCACCGTCTCGAAGTTGAGCAGCGAATCGACCGCATGTGCGACGGCGCCGGTATCGAGATCGTTCATCCGCTCGCGCAACGCCGCGCGCCAGTCGGTCACCATCCGGGTAAACCAGATATAGACCGCGACCATCAGCACGGTCGCGACGACCAACGGCCAGCCGAATTTGGTCCAGAAGATGCCGATGACGAGGCTCAGTTCGAGCACCGTCGGGGCGATGTTGAACAGCATGAAATAGAGCATCGTATCGATGCTCTTGGTGCCGCGCTCGACCACCTTGGTCACCGCCCCGGTGCGGCGTTCGAGGTGGAAGCGCAGCGAGAGTTGGTGGAGGTGACCGAAGACGCGCACCGCCAGCCGTCGCGTCGCCTCCTGCCCGACGCTTTCGAACACCGCGTTGCGCAGGTTGTCGAACAAGGTGGTGCCCAGGCGGGCGGCGGCATAGCCGATCGCCATCAGCACGAGCAGAGTCACCGGTGAGCGCGACCCCGGCACCATCCCGTCGACCACGCCCTGCAAGGCGAAGGGCGCGCCATAGACCTGCACCAGCTTCGAGCAGACGACGAGCACCAGCGCCACCGTGACGCGCAGCTGCATCCCGGGCGAATCCGACGGCCACAGATAGGGGAGGAAACGGCGCAGCGTCGGCCACATCGGGCGGTCGGCGGTCTTGGCGGAGGAGGGGGCGAGCGGCGGCATGGGCAGTGCGCATGTCAGAACGCGCGGGGCCGGCGTCAATAGCGAAGGACCGTCACCCCGGCCTTGAGCCGGGGTCCATTGCGCCTCAGGCTCTACCGCAAGAGCCTCTTGCCCTGCGCCCGCCTCCCGATGGACCCCGGCTCAAGGCCGGGGTGACGGACGATCACGATTTAACGAGATTCAGTCTAATCTATTGTTATATAAAGTTTTTAGTGGCGATCTGCCATTCTTGCGGCAAGCGTCGTTCGTGTGAACTTCGTGAACTTTGCGAAGGCCCGCGTGCGATTCCGTGTCGGACTGCGCCGACGGCTGGCGTTCAGGCCGCCACCGCAGCCACGAAATAATCGAGCGTGGTCGATTCGCTCAGCGTGAAGCCGCGCGTCGGGGAGAAGCTCAATCCCTGCACATCGACCACCCGCATGCCGGCGTCCGCCAGCATCTCGCCCAGTTCGTCGGGGGTGACGAACCGCTCCCAATCGTGCGTGCCGCGCGGGATCTGCCCCGATCCTTCCGCCAGCGTGATCAGCGCGAGCCGCGACAAAGCGGTGCGATTGGGGGTGGAGAGGATCAGCAGCCCGCCCGGTGCCACCGCCTGCGCCAGCCCCGCGACGAACGCCGCGGCATCGGCGACATGCTCGATCACCTCGAGGCAGGTGACGAGATCGAACGTCTCGCCTGCCGCGGTCTCGACCCCGCCGACGCGATAATCGATCGCCAGCGCCCCGGCATGCGCGCGCGCGGCGGCGATATTTTCCGGCGCGGCGTCGATCGCGGTGACCGCGCCGCCGAGTCGCGCCAGCGGCTCGGCGAGCAGCCCCGCGCCGCACCCGACATCGAGCACGCGGCGCCCGGCGAGCGGGGTGAACGTCTCCCCGTCGCCGTCCCAATGCGCGTCGATCCGCTCGCGGATATAGCCGAGTCGCGCCGGGTTGAGCCGGTGCAGCATCGCCGAGGATCCGCGCGGATTCCACCAGTCGGCGGCCATCGCGCCGAAGTGCGCCGCCTCGTCGGGGCGGACCGATGAAGGTGCGCTTGGGGGGACTGTCGCTTTTGTTACGGTTGCGTCTGGCATGCGCCCTACCTATCAGGGCCGCCGTTTTCACCCAAGGGAGGTTGAACGGAACCGACAATGGCGCGCATCGTGATGAAGTTCGGCGGCACCTCAATGGCCGGGATCGAGCGCATCCGGAGTGTCGCCGCGCGCGTCAAACGCGAGGTCGACGCCGGCAACCAGGTGGCGGTGGTCGTCTCCGCCATGGCGGGGGAGACCGACCGGCTGGTCGGCTTCTGCCGCGAAGCCTCCCCGCTGTACGATCCGCGTGAATATGACGTGGTGGTCTCCGCCGGCGAGCAGATCACGAGCGGGCTGCTCGCGATCGCATTGCAGGCGCTGGGGGTCAAAGCGCGCTCGTGGCTCGGCTGGCAATTGCCGATCAACACCTCCGATGCCTTCGCCAAGGCGCGGATCGGGACGATCGATACTGAGGCGCTCGATGATAGCCTCTCGGCGGGCGAAGTAGCGGTGATCCCCGGTTTCCAGGGGGTCAACGAAGGTCGCGTGACGACGCTCGGGCGCGGCGGTTCGGATACGTCGGCGGTGGCGGTGGCGGCGGCGATGCGCGCCGATCGCTGCGACATCTACACCGATGTCGACGGCGTCTATACCACCGATCCGCGCATCGTCCCGCGCGCACGCAAGCTCGCCAAGGTGACGTATGAGGAAATGCTGGAACTCGCCAGCGTCGGGGCCAAGGTGCTCCAGACGCGCTCGGTGGGGCTGGCGATGAAGGAAAAGGTCCGCGTCCAGGTGCTCTCGTCGTTCACCGGCGAAGACGCCCCGATGGCGGACACATTGCCCGGCACGATGATCGTGGGCGAAGAGGAGATCGACGACGTGGAACGCCAGCTCATCACCGGCATCGCGCACGACAAGAACGAGGCCAAGATCACGCTGACC
>JAFKLV010000273.1 GCA_017304125.1 Sphingomonadales bacterium | reverse complement strand
TACAAAGACACTCCCGTTAGCGCTCCGGTTTCAGCACCCTTTCCACATCGGGACCTAGGCGCACGCCGCTACGGGGGTTCGATCAGATGAAAGCACTGTCTCTAGGCTTGGCGTTGGCCTTCTCCATCACCGCCAGCTCGTCGGCGATGGCCACCACGTTCATCACCAGCACGACCACGATCAACGGCGTGACGCTCAACTTCGGGCCGAACCCGACCAATTTGAGCGACAAGATCAAGGGCAATGGCGTCACCAGCGGCACCAGCCTCCCGCTGATCACCGATAGCGGCTATCTCGTCGATTTCTCGTCGCCCAACCAGCTAAAGCAGTCGGGCGGCGCCGGCTTCGCGACGGTTAGCGGGACTGGCAACGGCGCCAACAGCGCAGGCTTCTCGTCACTGACGATCGATCCGCGCGGCTCGAGCGCCGGCTACACCGGCTTCGACGGCTTCACCGCGATCAACTTCGGCCTCGACTCGCTTGGCCGCGGCAACAACACCTATTACGGCGACGTCGTGCTCAATCTGCTCTCGGGCGGGTCGATCACGTTCCAGAACGTGGCCTTCCAGACTAACGGCAACCAGCATTTCGGGATCTCGTCGAACGACAGCCGGATTTTCTCCTCGATCGAGTTCGAAAATCTGTTCAGCTTCGACAAGAACGGTAACAAGCTCGCGGCGCAGAAGTTCGACAGCCTGAAGCAGGTCTCGATCAACCTCGCCAACGCGCCGGTCACCCCCGGCGTGCCGGAACCGGCGACCTGGACGATGATGATCATCGGCTTCGGCGCGGTCGGCGGCGTGATGCGCAAGCGCAAGGTGAAGACCTCGGTCTCTTATTCCTGATCGCCGATAAGGCCTAAATCCGAAAAATGGCTCCGTCGCCCCGCGCGACGGGGCCTTTTTTTTGGATTCACGCGCCCCACCACCTCAAAAACGCTGCCCGCGATGCACCGGCGGCGGGCCACAATACCAAACGCCCTGTACAATCGCTGCGCCCTCTTTTCCCGAGCCGAACATGAAATTCCGCTACGTCACCGGCAGTTTGCGCCTTGACGTTTACACGCTAAGTAATTTTAATAGCTTCGCGAGTCATTTATGAACCGTGTTCCCCTCGCGGCCTGGGGGAGCGAGCAATAAAATCACCGTCGGGCCGCGGTTTATGACACCCGGATGAGGTGCGGTCGACCACCGCACAACCGGGGGGAAACGGGGTTTGATTCACTAGGGAGGGGGTTCCATGTCGGAACATTTTTACGATTCGTCCTGTACCGCTGTTCGGCGCACGAGCGCAGCCTTGCTGTTGCTGACGTCCGCGCTGTGCTGTCCCACGATCGCTGCCGCGCAGACCGCGCCCGAAGCCAGCGCGCCGCCGGCCGCTGCCGCCGATCCCAATGAAATCGTCGTCACCGCGCTGAAGCGCGCGACCAACATCCAGCAGACGCCGCTCGCGATCTCGGCGGTGACCGCCGAGACGCTGACCAAGCAGAACATCACCGATTCGTCGGCGCTGAGCCGCATCGCGCCGGGCCTTCAGATCAACGAAAATGCCAACGGCGGCAGCCGCGTCATCATCCGCAACCTCTACGCCACCGGCGAAGCGCTGGTCGGCATCTATTACGACGACGTTCCGCTGAGCGGCACGGGCGGCGTTTCGAACGACGCCGGCGGCACCCAGCCCAGCCTGCGCCTGTTCGACGTCGAACGCGCCGAAGTGCTGCGCGGCCCGCAGGGCACGCTCTACGGCGCGGGTTCGATGGGCGGCACGATGCGCATCATCTTCGCCAAGCCGAAGCTCGATCGCTACGAGGGCGCGATCGACGCGCAGCTGAACACCGCCACCGGCAGCGACGGCGCCGTGGGCCGGCAAGTCAACGGCATGGTCAACATCCCGGTCATCAAGGATGTGTTCGGCGTGCGCGTCGTCGGCTATTACGACCGCAGCGCCGGCTATATGGACAATACGCTGCTCGGCCTCAACAATATCAATACGAACAAGAGCTACGGCGGCCGCATCACTGCACGGATCAAGCCGGCCGACAATATCACGATCGACCTGATGTCGGTCTATCAGGATCGCAAGAGCGCCGGCTCGAGCTGGAACTATACCGAATATCAGCTGACCGGAAAGAAGTTCGACCAGCCGTTGCTGATGCAGCAGCCGCAGGAAGACCGGATGAAGCTGTTCTCCGGCACGCTGAACTGGGATATGGGCTTCGCGACATTGACCGCCGCGGGGTCCTATACCGACCGGCTCTTGCAGTATAAGTTCGACTATACGCCATACTTCTCGAAGTGGCAGTCGGTTAACAACACCCGCGGCCTCGTGCCCGCTTATACCGGCGCCGGCACCGCCATTCCGGGCTATGCCGCTTTCGTCAACGATTGTAATAACGGATTGGTCGTGGGCACGACCTGCAACGGGGCCGGCTATCAGGCATTGGTCAACGGCTATGGCAATAGCACGACCTATCAGCCGCAGTCGAACAAGACGTCCACCGAGGAAATCCGCCTGGCGGACGATCGTCATGACTTCAAATGGACGGTCGGATTCTACCACAGCTATCGCCAGAACTATACCCAGTCGATCCTGAGCCCGGCCGATCCCGTCACCGGTATTCAGCTCTACCCGATCGGCTTCCCGACGGGCAGCGTCTATACGGTCGGCGTCAACAATGTTGGACTCAATCGCACGATCGACGACCGGCTCGAGCAATATGCCGGATTTGGCGAAGCCACCTGGGATGCTACCAGCAAGCTCAGCATGACTGCCGGCATCCGCTACTTCAACTATAAGAAGCGGACGACCTCGACCGTTCTCATCCCCAGCTATATCGCCGGCAACACCATTCAGGCACCGCTGACCACCGGCGGCAACGAAAGCGGGAAGCTGCTGAAGTTCAGCGCCAACTACAAGTTCACCCGCGACGTGATGTTCTATGTCTCGGCGACACAGGGCTATCGTCCGGGCGGCGTGAACCAGACGCTGGGCTTGCCGAGCTATGCTGCGGTCTACAGCTCGGACTCGGTGTGGAACTATGAAGCGGGCCTCAAAACCTCGTGGTTCGACCGCAAGGTGGTGCTGAACGTCGATGCCTTCCGCATGGACTGGACCAACATGCAGGTCTCGGCGTCGTTCAACAACGCCTTCGGCTTCATCACCAACAGCTCCAGCCCGGCACGGATCCAGGGTATCGAATTCGATACCGCTTTCTATCCGGTCGACCGGCTGTCGCTGAAGGTGTCGGGCAGCTATATCGATGCCAAGCTGAAGGGCGATCAGGCACTGCCGAACGGCATTGCCCCGTGCCCGATCCCGTATGACGGCACGCTCGGCTGCGCGACGATCGCCGCCGGCAAGGCCGGCAATCCGATCCCCTATTCGCCGAAGTGGACGCTGCAGACCAGCGCCGACTATAGCACCCCGCTCGGCGACGATCTGGAGATCATCTATCACGGCGATCTCAGCTATCGCAGCAGCGCGCTGACCACCTACAATCTGCCGCTCTACGCCTCCAAATATCCGACCGGTCCGGGCGGTACGCCGGGCGGCGCGGCGCTCTATACCCTGCCGGGCTTCGCCACGGTCGGGCTGCGCGTCGGGCTGGAGAAGGATCAGGGCCGTTGGGGGGTCTATCTGTTCGCCAACAACCTGTTCAATACCATCGGCCTCACCAACCTGACCAACGGCCAGGCCAGCGCCACGCAGCTCGGCTGGCGCTACAATGGCAATGTCGTCAAACCGAACTATGCCGTCACCACCGCACCGCGCGTCGTCGGCGTGCAGGTCATGGCCAAGTTCCGGTAATGTCCACAGCTGGCATCTCCGGCGCAACTTCAGGTTGTGCCGGGGATGCCGGACCGTCTTGGAATTCGTGTCGAATCAATTTCGCGCGGGCGATCGGCTGCGCGAAACTGGCCCCGACGCGTTCATAGAATATCTCTATAATACAACATCATAATGCCCAACATGGGCAATCTGCGCGTGAACGGGGAGCTGAAGATGAAGACGAGAGCTGTTTTTGCCGCCTATCTGTTGGCCAGTACCTCACTCCTCCTTTCGGCTCCGGCGGCCGCCAAGACCAAGCCCGCCAAGCCCGCGGACGAGAAAGCCGCCGCCTCCACCTTTACCGGCATGGAATATCGCCAGCTCGGCCCGTTCCGCGGCGGGCGCGCGACCGGCGTTGCCGGCGTCCCCGGCGATCCCACGACCTATTACGGCGGCATGGCCTCGGGCGGCGTGTGGAAGACGACCGACGCCGGGCGCACCTGGGTGCCGTTGTGGGATAAATTCCCCGAGGCGGCGCCCGCGGTCGGCGCGCTGGTCGTCTCGCCGTCCAACCCCAATGTCATCTATGTCGGCACCGGCGAAGGCGGCGCGCCGCGCGGCAATGTGATCGGCGGCAATGGCGTCTATAAATCGACCGACGCCGGCAAGACCTGGTCGTTCAGCGGGCTGCGCGGCTCCGAATTCATCGGCCGGATGGCGATCAGCAACACCGATCCCAACCTGGTGTTCGTCGCGGCGGGCGGCCCCTTGTTCCGCGACGGCGGCGAGCGCGGCCTCTATCGCACGCGCGACGGCGGCAAGACGTGGGAACGCGTATTGTTCGTCGACGACAAGACCGGCGCGGTCGACGTGCAGATCGATCCGGGCAACCCCAATATCGTCTGGGCGGCGATGTGGCAGGTGCATCGCAAGCCGTGGATCATGGAGAGCGGCGGCCCCGGCAGCGGCCTCTATCGTTCGACCGACGGCGGCACCACGTGGCAGAAGATGAGCGGCAACGGGCTGCCCGAGGGCATTCTCGGCAAGATCGGCGTCGCGCCGACCGCCGATCCCAAGCGGGTCTACGCGCTGATCGAGGCCGAAAAGGGCGGGCTTTATCGCACCGACGACGGCGGCGCTTCGTGGCAGCTGATCAACAGCGACAATGATTATCGCCAGCGCGCCTGGTATTATACCAACGTCTTCGCCGACCCGAAGGACCCCAACAAGGTGTTCGTGATGAACACCGGCGCCTATAAATCGACCGACGGCGGCAAGACCTTCAAGTCGATGCCGACCTTCCACGGCGACAATCATCAATTGTGGATCAACCCGCTCGACACGCGGTATATGATCAACAGCAACGACGGCGCGGCGAACGTCTCGGTCAACGGCGGCGACAGCTGGACGCAGGGCGACAACCAGCCGACCGGCCAGATCTATCACATCGCGGTCGACAATCAGGTGCCGTACAACATCTATGGCGCGCAGCAGGACAATACGAGCGTCCGCATCGCCTCGGCGAGCGTGACCGGCGGGATCACGATGCGCGACTGGCGCCCGGTGGGCGGCGGCGAGAGCGGCTATATCATCCCCGATCCGAAGGATCCGCATATCGTCATCGGCGGGAGCTATTGGGGCGAGGTGTCGCGCTTCGACGACCGCACCGGTCAGGCGATCCCGATCAAACCGTGGCCGCACGAGACGATGGGCTGGGCGCCGAAGGACGTGAAGCATCGCGGCCAGTGGACCGAGCCGCTCATCTTCTCGCCGCACGATCCCAAGGTGCTCTATAACGCCAATGAAGTGGTGTATAAGACCAGCAACGACGGCCAGTCGTGGGAGATCATCTCGCCCGATCTGACGCGCAACGACAAGTCGAAGCAGCTTTCCTCGGGCGGCCCGCTGACCAAGGACAATACCAGCGTCGAACTCTACGGCACGGTCTTCTCGCTCGCCGAATCCCCGGCGCAGAAGGATCTGCTCTGGGCCGGCACCGACGACGGGCTGATCCAGATGACCAGCGACGGCGGCAAGGCGTGGTCCAACGTCACGCCGAAGGACATGCCCGAATGGGGCACGGTCGACATGGTCGAGCCGCATCCGCACAAGGCCGGCACGGCCTATATCGCGGTCGAGCGACACAAACTGGGCGACTTCAAGCCCTATGCCTTCCGCACTGACGATTTCGGCAAATCCTGGACCTCGATCACCGAGGGGCTGCCGGCGGACGCCTATGTCCATGTCGTCCGCGCCGATCCCGAGCGTGAAGGGCTGCTCTATGCCGGCACCGAGAACGGGATGTTCTTCTCGTTCGACGATGGCGCGCATTGGAAGCCGCTCCAGCTCAACCTGCCGCGCGTGCCGATCCACGATCTCGCCGTCCACGCCGGCGACATTGCGGTGGCGACGCACGGCCGCGCTTTCTGGGTGCTCGACGATGTGAGCCCGCTGCGCCAATGGTCGGCGGGGATCGAGCAGGAGCCGGTCCATCTGTTCAAGCCGCGCCAGACGATCCGGATGGTCTTCACCGGGCGCGGGGATTCGAACACCAAATTCACCGGCACCAATCCGCCGCAGGGGACGATCCTCTATTATAATCTCAAGCAGGATGTCCCCGAGGAGGCGATCAAGCTCGAGATTCTCGACGCCTCCGACAAGGTGATCCGCACCTTCAAGGCCGCGGCCAAGCCCGCGCATAAGGACAAGGATGAAGACGAAGACGAGGATTTCGCGCCGCCGCCGACCACGCCGCTCGGCCACAAGGCCGGGCTGAACCGCTTCGCCTGGGATATGCGCGTGCAGGGCCCGGTGCATGTACCGAAACTGGCGATGTGGCATGCCTCGACGCTCGGACCGGTCGCCATTCCGGGGCAATATAAGGCGCGGCTGACGGTCAACGGCAAGGTTTCGACCCAGCCGATCGAGATCGTCGCCAATCCCAATGTCAAGCTGACCCAGGCGCAGCTCAAGGAGCAGTTCGACCTCGCAATGGCGGTCAACCGGGAATTGAGCGAAGTGCAGAATGCGGTGCTGGAAATCCGCCAGCTCCACGAAAAGCTCGCCGAGGTCCGCAAGGAGGCCGGCGGCAAGGCCGCGGTCGTGCAGGCAGCCGACGCGCTCGACGGCAAGGTCAATGCAATCGAGGACAAGCTGACGCAGAAGTTGTCGGTGGCCAACGAAGATCCGCTGAACTTCCCGATCCGCCTCAACAATCAGCTCGCCTCGCTGGCATTGACCGTCGGCACCGGCGACAACCCGCCGACCCAGCAGGCGCGGCAGGAGTTCGACGATCTCAAGCAGCAGGCCACCGCCTATCTTGCCGAATGGAACCAGCTGAAATCGGGCGATCTTGCCGGCTTCAACACCCAGATCGGTCAGGCTAGACTGAAGCCGATCACGATCACGCCGCACGTTTCGACCGGCATCTGATCCGTCATGGGAGGGGCGCTGCTTGCACCCGCGGCGCCCTTCCCCGACGATTTTGTTCGATCCGGGGAGGATCCAATATCATGTCCGCACACCATTTCTCGCTTTCCCGCCGTGACGCCGGCCGGTTGTTGCTCGCTGCCGGCGCGGCCGCGGCGCTGCCCGCGCGCAGCCTCGCCGCCGGGCCGGGCAATCGCGTGGTGTGCGTTTCCAAGCAGATCAACGAGTTCATCTTCGATCTCGGCGCGCAATCGCATCTCGTCGCGCGCGATCTCACCTCGATCTATCCGCCGCAGATCACCAAGCTGACCTCGGTCGGCTATCATCGCGCGCTGAGCGCGGAGGGCATCATCTCGATGCGCCCCAGCGTCTTGCTCACCGACGGCAATGTCGGCCCCGAGCCGGTGCTGGCGCAGGTTCGCGCGGTCGGCATTCCGGTCGAGACGATGGAGCCGGGCGCGACGCCCCAGACCGCGCAGCAATTGATGCTGCGGCTCGGCAGCTATTTCGGGCGCGAGGCGGCCGCGAAGGCGATCGTCGCGCGCTGGCAGGCCGAGATGAAGACCGCGCTCGCCGCGACGGCTCCCTATGCCAAGGGACCGAAACCGCGCGTGCTGATGATCCATTTCGGCCAGATCGGGAACACCTATCTCGGCCTCACCCGCGGCAGCGCCGCCGATCAGATCATCAACTGGGCCGGCGGGGTCAATGCGCTCGATCAGATGGGCGGGATGGCGCGGCTGACCCCCGAGATCATCGCGCGGTCCGCGCCCGATATCATCATCGCCACCGATGTAGGCTTCGATCGCTACGGCTCGGCCGAGAAGTTCCGCAGCCTGCCCGGCGTCGGGCTGACCCCGGCGGCGAAGACGCTCAACATCCACCGCATCTTCGAAACGGAGATCATGTATTTCGGCCCGCGCACGCCGGCTGCGCTGCGCAAGATCGCGGGCTGGCTCTACCCCGGACGCTGATATGACCGTCGGCCGAGCTTCCTGGGGCCAGATCCACCTGCTGCTCGCATGCGTGCTCGTCGGCGCGGTGCTGCTGTCGCTGTCGATCGGCTCCTTCTATTTCCCGCCGGCGGAGATCGTCCGCTTTATCGGGCATTGGCTCGGCGTTGCCCCGATCGGGCCGGAGGAAACGCTCGATCTCAACGTCTTCGCCACGTTGCGGCTGCCACGCGTGCTGCTCTGCGGGGTGACCGGCGCGACGCTCGGCCTGTCAGGCGCGCTGATGCAGGGGCTGTTCCGCAACCCGATCGTCGAGCCCGGCCTCGCCGGCACCTCGTCGGGCGCCGCGCTCGGCGCATCGTTGGTGTTCGTGTTCGGCAATAGCGCGCTCGCCTTCACCTCGCCGCTCGGCACCGCGGCGGTGCCCGTGATGGCGTTCATCGGCGGATTTCTCGCGACTCTGCTGGTTTATCGCATCGCCACGCTGTTCGGGCATACCGACGTGCTCGCGCTGCTGCTCGCGGGGATCGCGGTCAATGCGATGTGCAACGCCGGGACGGGCTTTCTCTCCTACATCGCGCGCGACCCACAGGCGCGCAACATCACCTTCTGGAATCTCGGCACCTTCACCACCGCCGACTGGCGCAGTACCTTGCTCGTCACCGCGATCTTCATTCCGTGCCTGTGGTTCATCCTCCGGCGCGGCAAGGACCTCAACGCGCTGATGCTCGGCGAGGACGATGCCGCCTTCATCGGTTTCGATCCCGACAAGCTCGTCTTTCGGCTGCTGATCCTCAACACCTTGATCGTCTCGGTGGCGACCGCGATGGTCGGGGTGATCGCCTTCGTCGGGCTGATCGTGCCACATATGATGCGGCTGTTGCGGTCGTCCGACTATCGCTTCCTGCTCCCGGCCTCGGCCTTGTTCGGCGCGCTGCTGATGGAGGTGATCGACGTCGTCGCGCGGCTCGTCATTCGCCCGGCCGAATTGCCGGTGGGGATCATCACCGCGCTGATCGGCGCGCCGATCTTCCTGTGGATCTTGCTCGCCTATCGGCGACGGATCACCAGCTGGTGACCGGGCTCGTCCTCGATACGGTGAGCTGGTCGGTTGGCGACACGCGGATCGTCGCGCCGACCAGCCTCGCCTTCACCCCCGACAAGGTCAATGTGATCCTCGGCCCCAATGGCGCGGGCAAATCGACGCTGATGAAGATCGCGGCCGGGCGGCTCAGGCCGACGAGCGGCCGGGTGCTGCTCGACGCGCGCGATATCTTCGCGATCGACGCCAAAGAGCTGGCCTTGCAGCGCGCCTTCCTGTCGCAGCATGTTGAGATCGATTTCGCGATCACGGTCGAGGAAGTCGTGCTGATGGGGCGCTATCCGCATTTCGCGCGCGCGCCGGGCCGCGAGGATCGCCGCATCGTCGACGCCGCGCTCGAGCTGGTCGGGATGAGCGCACGGCGGCGCCAGATCTATCCCACGCTGTCCGGCGGGGAGCAGCAGCGCGTCCAGCTCGCGCGCGTGCTCGCCCAGATCTGGAGCGACGACGACGCCCCCGCCCCACGCACGATCTTCCTCGACGAACCGGTCGCCAGCCTCGACATCCACCACCAGCTGCAGATCCTCGATCTGGTCCGCACCCTGCCGGCGCGGCGCTGCACGATCATCGTCACGCTGCACGATCTCAATCTCGCGCTCGATTACGGCGACCGCTTCATCTTCCTGCGCGACGGCCAGCTACAGGCGATCGTCGAAGACCCGGCTGAGGTTTCCCCCCATCTCATCCGGCAGGTGTTCGACGTATCCGCCACCGGCCACAATGGCGAAGACGGCAAACGCGTCCTGCGCTTCCACCTTTAGATCAGCGAAAACAACAGATTACGGCGCGCACAAAAGACGCCGCGGGTTCAACGGGAGTATCGAATGAAAATGCCTCTTGCTTACCGAGCGTCGATCCTGGCGCTGGCCGCCACACTCGGCAGCACCCCCGCGCTCGCCGCGGACCAGCCTTCGGATCAGACGGTCGTGGTCACCGCCCAGTCGACCACGCCGTTCGACGAATCCGCCGGTCTCGACAAGCTTGGCGCGACGCTGTTCGACAATTCGCGCAGCATCCAGATCGTTCCGCGCGAACTGATCGACCAGCAGGGCGGCGTCCAGCTCAAGGATACGTTGCGCAACGTCAGCGGGCTCGTGCAGGGCGGGCAATATGCCTTCGGCTTCTACGACCGGTTCGTCTCGCGCGGGCTCAACGTCACTTTCCTCAACGACGGGCTACCCGACACCACCTCCGATCTCGGCGGCTATGTCCATTCGCTGACCGGGGTCGAGCGGGTCGAGGTGCTCAAGGGGCCGGGCTCGGCGTTGTTCGGTACCAGCGCGCCGGGCGGCACGATCAACCTCGTCCATTATCGCCCGACCGACCGCGCCGCGGCGAGCGCCAGCCTGCAATATGGCTCGTTCGACAAGATCACCGCCAATGGCTCGCTCAACGGCGCGCTCGGCGGCGGGGTGAATGCGCGGGTCGACGGGCAGTTCCAGCGCTCGGACGGCTATCGCGGCACCCGCAACCGCAGCGGCGAGGTCTCTGGCACGCTCGCCTTCCACCCAGCCAATCACGATATCCTCGCGCGGTTCGAATATCATCGCATCGAGGTGCACCCCGACGCGATCGGCATTCCCTTCGCCTTGCCGGCCGCCGGCAGCACGCGGGTCGACCCGCTCAACGTCAGTCTCGACAACCGCTATTACACGCCGTTCGCCTTCGCCGATCAGTCGATCAAGCGCGCCTTCCTCAGCGATGCCTGGACGGTGAACGACAGCCTCGTCGTCAACCTGCGCACCGCCTACACCGATCGCGACGTGGATCTTGCGCGCAATGCCGGCGGGCGCCTGACGGGCACCGCGCTCACCGGGCGCCAGCTCCGTCAGCAGCAGGACAATATCCACGATTTCGTCTTTCAGGCCGAGCCGACGTGGAAATTCTCCGCCGGGTCGATGCCGGTCACGCTGCTCGCCGGGTTCGAATATCGCAACGTCAGCGCGACCACCCGGCGCAGCACCGCCGACCTGCCCAATATCGCGAACGTCTATAGTCCGGTGATCCCGGAAACGAGCCTCGCCGCGCTCAATTTCCAGTGCGACAAGGCGCATAGCTGCAACGACGCGAAGGTCGACGGGCGTTTCTACGGCCTCTACGCCACCGCGCAGGTCGATATCACCCCGCGCCTCAAGCTGCGCCTCTCGGGCCGTCAGGACTGGTTCAACACCTCGGCCGAGGGCCGCTCGGTCATTCCGACCAACCCCGGTTCGGAGCATCCGTGCGATCCGCCGACGACAGCCACGACCTGCCCCTTCGTTCCCGACCAGCCGGTGGTGCGCAACGACGATCGCTTCGAATGGGATGTCGGCGCGGTCTATCAGCTCGCCGATTCCTTCGCCTTGTTCGGCGGCTATGCCAATAACAGCTATCCGATCTTCAACACCGAAGAGCCGCAGAGCATCGGGCAGGTGCCGGAAAAGGGCACGCAGGTCGAAGCCGGGCTGCGCTTCCGTCAGGGGAATTGGCTGTCGCTTTCCACCTCGCTGTTCCGCACCACGCGCAAGAATGTCTATGTCATCGTGCTCAACGAGTCCGAAGTCTATTCCTATCGCGTGAAGGGCTGGGAGAGCGATCTCAGCCTGCGCCCGGTGCCGGCGTGGAACATCAACGCCAATTTCACGCTGCAGGATGCGGTGCTGACCGATTATCCGCAGAATATGACGCAAATCGGCAACCGCGTGCCGAGCGTGCCGAAGCGGATCGGCAATGTCTGGACGAGCTATGACATCGCGCTACCCGACAAGATCGGCACGTTCCAGCTCGCCGCGGGTCTGCGCTATCGCAGCGACTATTTCGGTGACACCGCGCAGACGCGGCTGCTGCCCGGCGCGACGATGGTCGACCTGACCGCGGCGGTGCTCAACGGCCCGTGGACGATCCGCGGCGGGGTGCGCAACATCGGCGATGCGCGCAATTTTGATTATGCCGCCGGCGTCGGCAGCGGCGCGATTCCGGGGCCGGGGCGGACCTTCTTTCTCAGCCTTGCGCTGAAGACGCTCTGAAAAATCCCCGCCCGATCAATAATGGAAGCGACATTGCGCGATTTCTAATTGTTGGTCGGGCGGGCTTCCGGTGATGCGATAGACCAGCCGGTCCTCCAGCGTGATCCGTC
>JAFKLV010000272.1 GCA_017304125.1 Sphingomonadales bacterium | reverse complement strand
CGCCTGGTATCAACTATGCGCTGGCCGGGCAGACGGTTAACTTCAACCGCATCCCGTCCTACGACTACTTCGACCTGACCGCGCAGTTCGACATCGAGAAGCGCTACCAGCTGGTCATTGGCATGCAGAACATGTTCAACCGTCAGCCCCCGATCGTCGGTGGCCAGGCGGGCACGACCGCTGCCAACAGCGGTAACACCTTCCCGTCGAGCTACGACGCGCTCGGCCGGACCTTCTCCGTGGCGGTCCGCGCGAAGTTCTAAGTCCAAAGAACTTTGGAAAAACTGGGAGGCGGCCGATTTGGCCGCCTCCTTTTTTTGTGGGTGATGCGATGTCGGCGGGACGTTGGGGCGTGGTCAACCGATATCCGGAGAGGGCATTCGGGCCGGACCGCGCTTGCCTCGGCCGGCCGACGGCCGGCGATGGCGCTCCAGTTCTCGGATGCTGTCAGGCGCCCGCGATCAGCGGATTGGGCAGATCGAATTTTATCGCAGCCTGATCGGCGACCAGCTTGGCCCAATCATAGACCAGCGAAATTTCTTCACCGTGCACTTCCAGCGCGTTCCGCTGGTCGGAGGTGCGGTTTTCCGAGGTGAAGCTCTCGCCGGATTTGGCGTGCCGGCGAAACACCGTATCGATCACTTCGTCGCGCGCCGCCGAATCCGATGCGACGCCAAACAATTTGTCGAGCGCGGCGAGCGCATCGCGCGGATTGGCGAGCAATGCCTCGCTGCTCACCGTGCGAACCCGCGCAGGCCAGGAGTCCGCGATCTTCGTGAAAAGGCGGTGCTGGGCCAGCCAGCCGAGCGCCGCGACCTGCAGGTCGGATTGATTGAAGAGCTCCTCGCTGGAGAAGCCGAAATTGATCAGCCCTTCCTTCAATTGCTTGGTCAGCAGTTCCCGGACCCAGAGACGACCGCGCAGCCCCTTGTTGGCGATCGACGTCACATAGGTTTTCAATGGTGCATAAATGAGCAGGACGCCGGCTTCCGGCCGGGCCGAGATCATCGCCCGCGCGAGGCCGTTGACGACATTGGACGGTTTGATGATCGCGGTCTCGCCTGCTTCGAAGGGGCGCGCCAGCAGGTCGAGCGCGTCACGCAGGATCGCGCCGATCTTGTCCGGCGCGCCGCCGCGCAGCCGCCAGCCGACCAGATCGTTGAGGATGGTCGGTTCCTTGATGCCCACCGCGGCGCCGGGCCGGTCATAAGCATTGGCGAGCAGGGTCGAGCAACAATAAGCGGAATGGAAAATGAATCCGATCCGGTGGCTACCCTTATTTGCTGCCAGTGCATCGACGCGACGCACGACGACCGGCTCGTTGGCCGTGGGCAGAAATTCATCGGTCAGGAATGGCGCTTTTCGGCGCACCGCCCTGTCGGCATTCACGAAATGCACCGCGTCATGATCCGGATCATATCGGTGCGCGAGCCAATTTGGGTGAAGGAGCGCTTGGGGAGCACTGGTCATCGGATAAGGGTTACGGGCTAATTTTCGACCGATCAAGCCGATTGCCAGCGTCTGCAGCGAGCCTATAGTCGAGCCTGATTATGGGGCAGATGAAGAAAGATGCGGAAGCGTTGCTGCGCGCTGCCGCGCAGGCACGGCAGGCGGGGCGCTCGGCGGAGGAAGTAGCGCATCTCGAGGAGGCGGTCGGATCGTGGCCCGACGATCCGCGCGCGCACAATGCGCGCGGGATGCGCGCGCTGGCCGATCGCGATTTCGATCGGGCAATTGCCCGCTTTCTCAGCGCAACCAAGCTCGATCCGGGCGAGCCTGCGCTTCAAATGAACCTCGCAGCGGCCTATCGCGGCCGGGGCGATGACGAGGGCGAGCGCCGCAGCCTTCAGGCTGCGCTGGACATCGATCAGCGCTATTTCATCGCGCAGCTTCGGTTGGCCGAATTGCTCCAGCGTCTCGGGCGAATTTCGGAGGCCGCGCCGCACTGGAGCGCGGTGGCGCAACTCGCCGGCGGCATGAAGGATGCGCCACCGGAAATGCTTGAGATTCAGGCCCGGGCTCAGGCCCGTTTGGCCGAGCATGACAGAAAGTTCGAGCAACAACTCGATCGGGATATCGCCGATCAGTTGGGCGATGACCTCGCATCGCGTCGTTTCCGGGCGTGCGTAGATAGCATGTTTGGCCGCCGCAAAATCTATCACAACGAATGTGCCGGGCTCCATTATCCGTTCTTGCCGGCGGATGAGTTCTTCGATCGCTCGTTCTTCCCATGGTTTGCCGAACTCGAGGCGAAGACCGACGCTATCCGCGCGGAGGCGCTCGCGATGCTCTCAAGCCGCAGCGAAGCGATCCGGCCCTATGTGCGCCAACCGGCGGGGGCGCCCGAAAACAAATGGTCGCCGCTGGATCAAAGTCTCGATTGGTCTGCCTGTTTCCTATGGGAATATGGCCAGAAGAACGAGGCGGTGTGTGATCTTTGCCCGGCAACCACCGCGGCGCTCGAAGCGATTCCGCAGAGCCGCGTGCCGGGCAAGGCGCCCAACGCCTTTTTCTCCATTCTTCAGCCGGGAGCACGAATTCCGCCGCATACCGGCGTGACCAATACGCGCACGATCATTCACTTGCCGCTGGTCGTGCCGGAGGGGTGCACCTTCCGGGTGGGCGGCGAAACGCGTCATTGGCGCGAGGGCGAAGCATTCGCCTTCGACGATACGATCGAGCATGAGGCGCGCAATGACAGCGATCAGTTGCGCGTGATCCTGATCTTCGACGTGTGGAATCCGCATTTGGATGAAACGGAGCGGCGGAATTTGGAGCGCTTGTTCGCGATCGCCGATCGCGGTCTGGTCGCGACCAGCGCGGGATAATCTCAGCGCAGACTGATCAGGATCGCCTCAGTCGTCCGCCGGATTTTCTGGAGTGAGCCCGAGCAGCGTTCGCGCCGTCGCGAGTTGCTGGGCGTAATGCATCCAGCGACCGGACGACCGGGCGTGGAGCGGCTGTCGAACCTGCCACAGGCTGGCGGTCTGGACGGTTGAGGGCTGACGCGAAGGCTGTTCCAGCTGCGGCTCCCATGCGAGCCCGAGAAAGGCGATCGTCTTTTCTATTTCGCTTCGTGGGGATGCGACGAGGCGATCATAGTCGACCTCGTGGATATCGTCGGGGTACAGCGCCTGCCAATGCTCCATAAGGCGTTGGTAACTCAGGTAATAATGCGCGATATCATTGAGATCGTGGCCGTAAGGAACGGCTTCGTCAAAATCCGTGGCGTAAATGGAAATGAAGTTATCGAGCGCGTTACGCTTGGTGTGAATGAATCGAGCGCCGGGAAACAGCCGCTTGATCAGGCCGATATTCATGAAGTTGTCGCAGCGCTTATCCGTCATGAAGGTGCCGCGATCGAGTTCCCGCAAGGGCGACAGATACAGATTGCGAGCGCCAGCGATCTCCTCAGCCGAAATTTCATTGATCGCTTCGGGATATCGACTGCCAAGAGACCGCACGAGCGAGGGGATGAATTCCAGTTCGCCGCCGGCGTCGATCGCGCTGTGCCGCGACAGAATCTGTTCGATCAGCGTCGAGCCGGAGCGGAACATGCCGAGGATGAAGATCGGGGTAGGGCGATCGTCCGCGGTCGGAAGCTCGGCTGGGGCGGGGACGTGGCGGATGAGCTGATCGACCAGGCGGTCTTGCGCGTGGCGATCGTATCGCGTCGGGGAGGCCGAACGCGCAAGCCAGTTCGCCGCTTCATAGGCGAAGTAGGCGTCGTCATATCGGCCCAGCGCGTCATGCGCCCCGCCGAGGGCGAAGAGCGCGTCCGCACGGCCACGCATGTCGGTGATGCTTTCGAGTACACCTGTCAGATTGGTGACGGCGCGATCTGCCTGTCCTTCGAATATATCCATCACACCCAGCCGCGCATGAGCGCGGCCGTTGCTCGGATCGACTGCGATTGCCGCTGCATAAGCCTGTCGCGCGGGTTCGACTGCGCCGCGATCTTCGTGCAGATGGCCGAGGTTGAGCCATGCGTGGATGAACTGCGGCTTTGCCGCGATCGCCTGTTGCAGCTCGCGTTCGGCGTCGTCGAAACGGAACAGATGGTCCGAAAGGATCGCCGCCCGGTTGAGGTGGGCTTCCTCAGGCCGGGCGACGCCGTGACGGATGGCATTGGCGTATGACGCCAGCGCCGGCTCGAACTGCTGCAGCGCGCGCTCGGCCCAGGCGAGGTTGAACCACACATCCGGCAGATCATCGCGGAGTGCAACCGCCGCTCGATAGGCTGCGACCGCCGCCTCGAGCCTGCCGTTAACGAGCGCTTGCTCGCCCGCGGCGAGATAATCGTCCAGATGCTGGTTCACCATATTTGCCATGTGCCCGTGCGGCGCGCGCTGCGCCAGAGCCAATCGGTTACTTCACCGTCAGCGCCAGCTTCCCATCGCCCTCGTCGACGTCGACGGTGCTGCCGTCCTTCACCTCGCCGCGCAGGATCATCTCGGCGAGCGGATCCTGCAGATAGCGCTGCACCGCGCGTTTCAGCGGGCGGGCGCCATAGACCGGATCATAGCCAACCCGGCCCAGCCACGCGCGCGCCGCATCGGTCAGCGCCAGCGTCACCTTGCGATCGGCGAGCAATTTCTGGACGCGGCCGATCTGGATGTCGACGATCGGCCCCATATGCGCCTGCCCCAGCCGGTGGAACAGGATGATCTCGTCCAGCCGGTTGAGGAATTCCGGGCGGAAATGTCCGCGGACCACCTCCATCACCTGCCCCTCGACCTTCTCGACATCCTCATCCTCGCCGAGATTGGCGAGATATTGGCTGCCGAGGTTCGAGGTCAGGATGATCAGCGTGTTCGAGAAATCGACCGTGCGGCCCTGACCGTCGGTCAGCCGCCCGTCGTCGAGCACCTGCAGCAAGACGTTGAACACATCGCCATGTGCCTTTTCAACTTCGTCGAACAGCACGACCTGATAGGGCCGCCGCCGCACCGCCTCGGTCAGCACGCCGCCTTCCTCATAGCCGACATAGCCGGGAGGGGCGCCGATCAGCCGCGACACGGCATGCTTCTCCATGAACTCGCTCATGTCGATGCGCACCATTGCGTTGGGATCGTCGAACAGAAATTCGGCGAGCGCCTTGGTTAGCTCGGTCTTGCCGACGCCCGTCGGCCCGAGGAACAGGAACGAGCCGAGCGGCCGGTTCGGATCCTGCAGGCCGGCGCGCGCACGCCGCACCGCGGTGGAGACCGCGCGCACCGCCTGCTCCTGCCCGATCACGCGCTTGCCGATCACCTGCTCCATCTTCAGCAGCTTCTCGCGCTCGCCTTCGAGCATCCGATCGACCGGCACCCCGGTCCAGCGGCTGACGACGCTGGCGATATCGTCGGCGGTCACTTCCTCGCGCAGCATCGCGCCCTTGGTCGCGCCCTGCGCCTCGTCGAGCTGCTTCTGCAGGCCCGGGATCGTGCCATAAGACAGCTCGCCCGCGCGCGCGAGATCGCCGTCGCGCTGCGCCTGTTCGAGCGCGGTGCGCGCGGCATCGAGCTGTTCCTTGAGCTTCGCCTCGGCGCCGATCTTGTCCTTTTCGGCCTGCCAGCGCTGGGTCAGCTCGGCCGATTGCTCCTCGAGATTGGCGAGTTCGCTTTCGAGATTGGCGAGCCGGTCGCGCGACGCGGCATCGCTTTCCTTCTTCAGCGCCTCGCGCTCGATCTTGAGCTGGATGATGCGACGATCGAGCGTCTCGATCTCCTCGGGCTTGCTCTCCACCTCCATGCGGATGCGGCTCGCCGCCTCGTCCATCAGGTCGATCGCTTTGTCGGGCAGGAAGCGATCGGTGATGTAACGATTGCTGAGCGTCGCCGCCGCGACGATCGCGCCATCGGTGATCCGCACGCCGTGGTGCAGCTCGTAACGGTCCTTCAGCCCGCGCAGGATCGAGATCGTATCCTCGACGGTCGGCTCGCCGACGAACACCGGCTGGAAGCGCCGCTGCAACGCCGGATCCTTCTCGACATATTTGCGATATTCGTCGAGCGTCGTCGCGCCGACGCAATGCAGTTCGCCGCGCGCCAGCGCGGGCTTGAGCAGATTGGAGGCATCCATCGCGCCATCCGATTTGCCCGCGCCGATCAGCGTGTGCATCTCGTCGATGAACAGGATGATGTCGCCCTCGGCGCCCTTCACCTCGTCGAGCACGCCCTTCAGGCGCTCCTCGAACTCGCCGCGATATTTCGCGGCCGCGATCAGCGCGCCCATGTCGAGCGCCATCAAGGTGCGGTTCTTGAGCGTATCGGGCACGTCGCCATTGGCGATGCGCAGCGCGAGACCCTCCGCGATCGCGGTCTTGCCGACGCCCGGTTCGCCGATCAGCGCCGGGTTGTTCTTGGTGCGACGCGCGAGAATCTGGATCGTGCGACGGATTTCCTCGTCGCGGCCGATCACCGGATCGAGCTTGCCGTCGCGTGCCGCCTGGGTCAGATCGCGCGCGAATTTCTTGAGCGCGTCATAACGATCCTCCGCCGACGCGGTGTCGGCGGTGCGCCCGCCGCGCAGCTGGTTGATCGCGCTGTTGAGCGCCTCGGGGGTGACGCCCGCGGTCTTCAGCGCCTTGCCGGCCGGGGTGTTGAGCGCCAGCGCCAGCGCGACGAGCAGCCGCTCGACGGTGACATAGCTGTCGCCCGATTTCTGCGCGATCTGTTCGGCGGAATCGAGCACGCGCACCGCGTCATTGTTGAGCCCGGGCGTAGTCTGCGCGCCCGAGCCGGAGACCGCGGGGATCTTCGACAGCGCCAGATCGGTTTCGGAGGCGGCCCGGCGCGCGTCGCCGCCCGCGGACTGGATCAGCCCGGCGGCCATGCCCTGATCGTCTTCGAGCAACGCCTTCAGCAGATGCTCGGGGGTGATCTGCTGATGGTTCATGCGGATCGCGACGGTCTGCGCCGATTGCAGGAAGCCCTTGGCGCGATCGGTGAATTTTTCGAGGTTCATATTGCTCCCCTTGAGATGCCCGAGGATGTAATGTGGCATTTTTGCCACACAAGGGGCGACGAGCCCTAATTCCGCATCCCATCTTCGTCATTCCCGCGAAGGCGGGAATCCATTCACGCGGGACAGGGAAAGAGCCGCCCGGCCAGCCAGAATGGATTCCCGCCTGCGCGGGAATGACAGAAGGGAAATGGCGCGCAGAGCCGGCGATTTCAGATGCGATAGCATGATGGAGTCAGCAACGGATCACGGCTATATGCGTTGCAAATCGAAACAGGAGAGCGAGTCATGGCCACGCTGGCGTCCGTCGAGAGCAAGCCGCATTACGTCCCCGGCGAGTGGGAGGCGCGGGTCGATCTCGCGGCGGCCTATCGGCTGGTTGCGCTGTACGGCTGGGATGATCTGATCTTCACCCATCTTTCCGCCCGCGTGCCGGGGCCGGAGCATCATTTCCTGATCAATCCCTATGACATGATGTTCGAGGAGATCACCGCCTCGTCGCTGGTCAAGATCGACGTCGAGGGCAATCCGGTCGGGCCGACCGAGCATCCGGTCAATCCCGCCGGGTTCACGATCCATTCGGCGCTGCACATGGCGCGCGACGATGCCAATGCGGTGATGCATCTCCACACGCCCTACGGGCAGGCGGTGTCGGCGATGGAATTCGGCTTGCTGCCGCATACCCAGACCTCGATGATCGCCGGGCACGACATCGCCTATCATGACTATGAGGGCATCGCGACCGATCTGGAGGAGCGCGAGCGGCTCGTCGCGGATATCGGCGACAAACATGCGATGATCCTGCGCAACCACGGCACGCTCGCGGTGGGCGACACCGTCGGGGCGTGCTTCCTGCGGCTCTATTTCCTCGAACGCGCGTGCGAGGCGCAGGTGCTGATGCTGTCGGCCGGGAAGGACAATCTCAACAACCCGCCGCAAGGTGTCGAGCATAAGGTCGCGCGGCAATCGGCGCCCAAGGGGATGGGGATGCTCGCCGAACGGCTGGCGTGGCCCGCGCTGCTGCGCAAGCTCGACCGGGTCGATCCGAGCTATCGGGAATAGACCGTCATTCCCGCGAAGGCGGGAATCCATTCGCGCAGGTCATCGAAAGAGCCGCACGGCCAGCCAGAATGGATCCCCGCCTGCGCGGGGATGACGACGCTTACCGCGCCTCCAGCACCATATTGAACGGCCCTTCGGTCGCCCTGCGCACCGCGTCGAACCCTCCTTCGCGGATGATCGCCGCGAGCCGCGCCTCGCCCGCCTGCGCGCCAAGCCCTTCGCCCACCTCCTGATCGAGCGAGGTCGGCACGCAGATCATCGTCGAGGCATTGTAATAGAGCCGCCCGACCGGGTTGAGGTTCTGCTCCGGCCGGTCGCCGGCGATCGGCTCGACGATCATCCAGCTCCCGCCCGGCGCGAGGATCTGGCGCATATGCGTGGCGCATCCGCGCGGGTCGCCCATATCGTGCAGGCAATCGTACATCGTAACGAGATCGAAATCGCGCTCCGCAATCTCCTTCGCGGTGGCGACCTCGAAGCGCACCCGATCGTGCAGGCCATGCGCGACCGCGTGGCGTCGCGCCTCGTCGATCGACGGGGCGTGGAAATCGTAGCCGACGAAGGCGCTGTCGGGATAGGCCTGCGCCATCAGCAGGGTGGAAAAGCCGACGCCGCAGCCGACATCGGCCACTTTCGCCCCGCGGCGCAGCTTCGCCTCGACCCCGTCGAGCGCGGGGATCCACGACTGGACGATATTGTTGACATAGCCCGGCCGGAAGAACGCGCCGGTGGCGCAGAACAGGCAACCCGCGTGATCGCCCCAGCGCACCCCGCGGCCGTTGCGGAAACATTCCTCGACCTTGGCCTCGGCCTCGATCATCGCCGCGACCAGCTCGAACGCGCCGGCGAGATAGACCGGGCTGTCGCGGTGCTGGAACACCAGCGCCTGTTCGGGCGACTGGCTGAACGTATCGGTCGCGGGATCGAAGTCGACATAGCCGTTGGCGGTCTGCGCCAGCGCCCATTCGCGCACATAGCGTTCATGGAGCCCGCCGGCGCGGCGGGCGAGTTCGGGCGCGGTGGCGGGGCCTTCGGCAAGCGCATCGAACAGCCCCAGGCGAAAGCCCAGTCGGACGGTCGGTACGCTCATTGCGCCGCCCAGGTCGCCCAACATCTTCCCTACAAAGGCGTGGAGCTTCGCCTCATCGAACGACGCCGGCATGATTCTCTCCTCTTGGTCTGTGTGCTCGATTCTCCTGTTTTGGCGACCTTGCGGCGGAATTTATCACATCGGGCGGGGGGCAGCGAATCCGCGCCCCATTCGTCATTCCCGCGAAGGCGGGTGAGGGGCGTGGTCCGAAACCTCCACGTCACCCCGGCCTTGAGCCGGGATCCATCGTGCCGCGAACTCTGCGGTCAGAGCCTCTTGTCCCGTGCCTGCCTCCCGATGGACCCCGGCTCAAGGCCGGGGTGACGGCGTGGGGAGGAGGGGGCGGCACCAAAGAAAAAGCCCCGGCATCGCTGCCGGGGCTCTTCCTTTTGCTCGGTTGAGCGGCGGTGCGATCAGTCGCGGTCGCCGGTCAGGAAGGCGGGGGCGAAGTCGGGCGCCGAGCCCTCGTCCTTGCCGCCTTCACTGCGCTCGCGGCGCGGGCCGCGGTCACGACGCGGGCCACGGTCGCCGCGGTCACCACCGCGTCCGCCGCGATCGCCGCCACGGTCACCACGGTCACCGCCGTCACGGCGCGGGCCGCGATCGCCACGCTCGCCGCGCGGTTCGCGCGCCGGGCGGGTGTCTTCCAGCTCGGCGCCGGTTTCCTGATCGACGACGCGCATCGACAGGCGAACCTTGCCGCGCTGGTCAATCTCCAGCACCTTGACCTTGACTTCCTGGCCTTCGCTCAGGACGTCGGAGACCTTCTCGACGCGCTCGTTCTTGATCTCCGAGACGTGGACGAGGCCGTCCTTGCCGCCCATGAAGTTCACGAACGCGCCGAAATCGACCAGATTGACCACCTTGCCGGTGTAGACCTTGCCGACTTCCGCTTCCTCGACGATGCCCTTGATCCAGTTCATCGCCGCTTCGATCTGCGCGCCGTCCGACGAGCTGATCTTGATCACGCCCTCGTCGTCGATATCGACCTTGGCGCCGGTGGTGGCGACGATCTCGCGGATCACCTTGCCGCCGGTGCCGATCACGTCGCGGATCTTCGACTTGTCGATCGTCATCGTCTCGATGCGCGGGGCATGGGCGGAAAGCTCGGTGCGGGTCTCGCCCAGCGCCTTGTTCATTTCGCCCAGGATGTGCGCACGGCCTTCCTTGGCCTGCGCCAGCGCGGCCTCGAAGATCTCCTTGGTGATGCCGGCGATCTTGATGTCCATCTGCATCGTGGTGATGCCTTCGGACGTGCCGGCGACCTTGAAGTCCATGTCGCCCAGGTGATCTTCGTCACCCAGGATGTCGGACAGGATCGCGAAATCCTTGCCCTCGAGGATCAGCCCCATCGCGATGCCCGAAACCGGGCGCTTGATCGGCACGCCGGCGTCCATCAGCGCGAGCGAGCCGCCGCACACCGTCGCCATCGACGACGAGCCGTTGGACTCGGTGATGTCGCTGGTGACGCGGATCGTGTAGGGGAATTCTTCCTTCGTCGGCAGCACCGGATGCAGCGCGCGCCACGCCAGCTTGCCGTGGCCGACTTCGCGACGACCCGGCGCGCCGAAGCGGCCCACTTCGCCGACCGAATAGGGCGGGAAGTTATAGTGCAGCATGAAATGCTGGTAGGAGAGACCGCCGAGACCGTCGATCATCTGCTCCGCATCGCGGGTGCCGAGCGTGGTGGTCGCGATCGTCTGGGTCTCGCCGCGGGTGAACAGCGCCGAGCCGTGCGCACGCGGCAGGAAGTGAACCTCGGATTCGATCGGGCGGACCTGGGTGGTCTTGCGGCCGTCGATGCGGCGCCCGTCCTTGAGGATCGCGGTGCGGACGATATCCGCCTCGAGCTTCTTGACCAGCTTGGCGGCGACGAGCTGCTCCTGCGGCGCCTTGTCGGCCATCGCGGCCTTCGCCTTGGAACGGGCCTCGCCCAGCGCGGTCTGGCGCGCCTGCTTGTCGGTCAGCTTGTAGGCGGCGGTGATGTCCTTGCCGACGAGCTTCTTGAGATCGGCCTTGAGCTTGGTCTGATTGTCGGTCGCGGGGAGTTCCCACGGCTCCTTGGCGGCCTTTTCGGCGAGATCGATGATCGCGTCGACGACCTGGGCGCATGCCTTGTGCGCGAACAGCACCGCGCCGAGCATCACTTCTTCCGAAAGCTCCTTGGCTTCGGATTCGACCATCATCACCGCTTCCTGGGTCGCGGCGACGACGAGGTCGAGCTCGCCCTCGGCGATTTCGGCGTCGGTCGGGTTGAGCTGATACTCACCGTCCTTGTAGCCGACGCGCGCGGCGCCGATCGGGCCCATGAACGGCACGCCCGAAATGGTCAGCGCGGCGGACGCGGCGACCATCGCCAGAATGTCCGGCTCATTCTCGCCGTCATACGAAAGCACCTGCGCGATGCAGTTGATCTCGTTGTAGAAACCTTCGGGGAACAGCGGACGGACCGGGCGGTCGATCAGGCGGCTGACCAGCGTCTCACGCTCGGTCGCGCCGCGCTCGCGCTTGAAGAAGCCGCCCGGGATGCGCCCGGCGGACGAGAACTTTTCCTGATAATGAACGGTGAGCGGGAAGAAATCCTGCCCTTCCTTCACGTTCTTGGCGGCAGTCACGGCGCACAGCACGACCGTCTCGCCGAGCGTCGCGAGCACCGCGCCGTCGGCCTGACGGGCAACGCGGCCCGTTTCGAGCGTCAGGGTCTTTCCGCCCCACTCGATGCTTACCTTCTGGGTATTGAACATTTTGCTTCCTTTGGACCGGACGCCCTATGCGTCCGGGGCCTCTTTTGCAGGCTGTCCGGCCTGCGCGGTGTCGGGCGAGGGATCGCCCGTGCCCATTCGCCGGATTGCGAAGGGGCGGATATGAGAAGGGCGCCGCGAGGGCGCCCTTCCTGTTACTTGCGAAGACCGAGCTTCGCGATGAGGGCGAGGTAGCGATCCCCGTCCTTCTTGCGGAGATAGTCGAGCAGCGAGCGCCGCTTGTTGACCATCATCAGCAGGCCGCGACGCGAATGGTTGTCCTTCGCATGGCCAATGAAGTGCTCGGTCAGGTTGCGAATCCGCTCGGTGAGGATCGCGACCTGCACCTCGGGGGAGCCGGTGTCGCCGTCCTGACGGGCGTGGTCCTTGATGAGTTCCTGACGGCGCTCAGCGGTAATCGACATTCGAATTTTCCTTCGACATCACATCACAGGTTGAAGCCGCGGACGACGCGGACCTCGCGGTCCACCACATCGACCAGCGCCACCGGCACGTCGCCGAGCAGCGCGAGGGTCAAGC
>JAFKLV010000215.1 GCA_017304125.1 Sphingomonadales bacterium | reverse complement strand
TGGCGGCGGCGCCCCGGCGGCGGCGAGCGGCGCGGGCGCGGATGCGGTATCGGCGCTGCTCAACCTCGGCTTCCGCCCGGCGGAAGCGAGCGCGGCAGTTGTCTCGGCTGAGGAAGAATTGGGCAGCGGGGCGACGCTCGACGCGCTGGTGCGGCTCGCGCTACGTAAGGCGGCGCGATGACCGATACCGACCGCCTGATCACCCCCGCCCGTCGGCCGGAGGATGTCGACGCCGCGCTGCGCCCCAAGACGCTCGACGAATTCGTCGGGCAGAAAGCGGCGCGCGAGAATCTGCGCGTGTTCATCCAGGCGGCGAAGACCCGCGGCGATGCGCTCGATCACGTCCTGCTGTTCGGCCCGCCGGGGCTTGGCAAGACGACGCTGGCGCAGATCGTGGCGCGCGAAATGGGGGTCGGTTTCCGCGCCACCTCCGGGCCGGTGATCGCCAAATCGGGCGATCTCGCGGCACTGCTGACCAATCTCGAGGACGGCGACGTGCTGTTCATCGACGAGATCCACCGCCTCCAGCCCGCGGTGGAGGAAGTGCTCTATCCCGCGATGGAGGATCGCGCGCTCGATCTGATGATCGGCGAAGGGCCGTCGGCGCGATCGGTGCGGATCGATCTGCCGCGCTTCACGCTTGTCGGCGCGACGACGCGGCAGGGCCTGCTCACCACCCCGTTGCGCGATCGCTTCGGCATTCCGGTGCGGCTGCAATTCTATACGATCGACGAACTCGAGCATGTCGTGTCGCGCGCGGCGCGGCTGCTCGATCTGCATATCGCGCGCGATGGCGCGGCGGAGATCGCGCGGCGCGCGCGCGGCACCCCGCGGATCGCCGGGCGACTGCTGCGCCGGGTGCGCGATTTCGCCAATGTCGCCGGCACCGCCGAGGTCGACGCCACGGCCGCCGACCGCGCGCTCAACCGGCTGGAGGTCGATCAGCTCGGGCTCGATGCGATGGATCGCCGCTATCTGACGATGATCGCAGATATTTATCGCGGCGGCCCGGTGGGGGTGGAAACGCTCGCCGCGGGCCTGTCCGAACCGCGCGATACGATCGAGGAAGTGATCGAGCCGTATCTGATCCAGCTCGGCCTCGTTGCGCGCACCGCGCGCGGGCGGATGCTCAATGCGGGCGGGTGGAAACACCTCGGGCTCAACCAGCCGGCCGGCGGGCAGGA
>JAFKLV010000214.1 GCA_017304125.1 Sphingomonadales bacterium | reverse complement strand
TCAGCACGATCGCGACGACCATCGAAAACGGACCCATCGTGGCGGTTCCCTTGTCCTTCAGTCAGTTCAGTTGGCGCGATCGCGCAGTCGTTCGATTTCGTGGCTCAGCATGTTGCCGCTGTCGGTCACGATCCGCTCGACATTGGCGAGCCGATCCTCGATCGCCCCCAATTCGGCGCGGAGCTGGCCGTTTTCCTGCGTCAACAGCTTCACCCGTTCGACCGTTTCATCATCCCGCTTCGGATAGAGCGCCTGACCCCATTGCCCATCGAGCGGATAGCCGTTCTTGATGCGCAACCACGTCGTCAGCACCCATCCGATCACCCCGGCGAGCCCGATGATCCCGATGACCGGGCCGGCGGTGGCAACCAAATCAAGCAAGTCTCCGTGCGTCATTTTTTTGTTCTTCCTAAATTACTTGCCGCTCAGCGATCACGCAATGCCTCGATTTCCGCGGCGGTGCGGGTCGCGGGATCGGTGGCGATCCGTTCAAGCACCGCGATCCGCTCCTCGAGCCGGCTGACCTGACCGGTCAGCTTCTCATTCTCGTTCGACAGCAACATGATCTGGCGCTGATCGTCGACGCTGCTCGCATCGTTATGACGGCGCCGACGGCGACCTTCCTCAAGCGGATATCCGTGCTTCGCCCGAATCCAGATGCGGAAGGTGTGGCTGCCGAACACGATCGCGACGATCGCGATCGGCACCAGGAAACCGAAGTCGTGCATGATCTCAGTCTCTCTCCAGAAGCCGCGCGTTGCTTAGCGCAGGCTTTCGATTTCATTGGCGAGCTGCGTGTTGCGGCTCGTGTAGTGGAGTTCGATATCGGCCAGCCGGCGATCGAGTTCGCGGAACTTGGAGCGGACTTCGGCGGTGCTGCGCTTCGGATTGGTGCGCACGCCCTGCCAGAATTTCTCCTCGTCGGCGGACTGCTGATAGAGGCCGATCGGCTTGTTCGGCGTCACCCAGGCAATCACCATATAGGCGATGATGATCCACCATTGCTGTGCGATGAAGATCATCGCGGCGGTGGCGAGACGAACCCACAGCGGATCGATCCCGGTATAATCGGCGATCCCGGCGCAGACGCCCTTCCACTTGGCATTCTGCTTGTCGAGGTAGAATCTGGTGTTGCTTTCGTCAGCCATCAGTTCCTCCTCTGGGTCTGGTTTTCCAGCCGATAATCGGG
>JAFKLV010000252.1 GCA_017304125.1 Sphingomonadales bacterium | reverse complement strand
GCCTCATACCCACCCATCCCCAGCCCCTCCCTTCACCAGAGAGGGGAGACGAAGGGGGGAGGTAGGTGGCGGCGTGGCAAAGCCACGCCGTCGGACGGGTTCGCTGCGCGACCCGCCGGCCGAACCGGCGTGAGTCCTGCGCCGTGCCCGGCGCAGGACACGCTCGGTTATTGATTCATGCTCTCGAAGAAGTCCTCGTTGGTCTTCGAATCCTTCATCTTGCCGAGCAGGAACTCCACCGCATCGACGGTCCCCATCTGCATCAGGATGCGGCGCAGCACCCACATCTTGCTGAGCGTGCCCTTCTCGACCAGCAGCTCTTCCTTGCGCGTGCCGGACTTGCCGACATCGATCGCCGGGAAGATGCGCTTGTCGGCGATCTTGCGGTCGAGCACGATTTCGGCGTTGCCGGTGCCCTTGAACTCTTCGAAGATCACCTCGTCCATCCGGCTGCCGGTGTCGATCAGCGAGGTGGAGATGATGGTGAGCGAGCCGCCCTCTTCGATGTTGCGCGCCGCGCCGAAGAAGCGCTTCGGGCGCTGCAACGCATTGGCGTCGACACCGCCGGTCAGCACCTTGCCCGACGAGGGAACGACGGTGTTATAGGCGCGGCCGAGACGGGTGATGTTGTCGAGCAGGATCACCACATCCTTCTTGTGCTCGACCAGGCGCTTGGCCTTTTCAATCACCATTTCAGCGACTTGCACGTGGCGCGTGGCCGGCTCGTCGAAGGTCGAGGAGACGACCTCGCCGTTCACCGTGCGCTGCATGTCGGTGACTTCTTCGGGGCGCTCGTCGATCAGCAGGACGATCAGGAACACCTCGGGGTGATTGTGGCTGATCGCGCGCGCGATATTCTGCATCATGATCGTCTTGCCGACGCGCGGCGGGGCGACGATCAGGCAGCGCTGGCCCTTGCCGATCGGGGCGACGACATCGAGCACGCGGCCCGATTTGTCTTTGATCGTCGGGTCTTCGATTTCCATCTTGAGCCGCTCGTCGGGATAGAGCGGGGTGAGATTGTCGAAATTGACGCGGTGGCGAACCTTTTCGGGTTCCTCGAAATTGACGCTGATCAGCCGGGTCAGCGCGAAATAACGCTCGCCATCCTTGGGCGCGCGAATCTCGCCTTCCACGGTGTCGCCGGTGCGCAGCCCGAATTTGCGGACCTGATTGGGCGAGACATAAATGTCG
>JAFKLV010000251.1 GCA_017304125.1 Sphingomonadales bacterium | reverse complement strand
GTTGGTCGCCGAGCCGATCGACAGGCTCGATACGCCCTTCTTGTCGGTCAGATTGGTGACGTTGAGCGCAACCTCCGCCTTGCGCAGCGGCAGGACGTTCTCCGGCACCTTGGCGGCGAGGCGCAGCGAGGTGAGGAAATAGGAGGGCACGCTGGCATCGTTGGTGAAGGTGCTGAAGCGGCGGCCGACGAAATCGCCGATCACCTGCAGCTCGAACGGGCCGCCGGCCAACGTCGCGACGGTCTTGTTCATCCATTTCGGCGTGCCGGGCAATTGCTTGCCGCAGGTCGGCACGACGCCGTTGGTGACGAGATAGCCGCCGATGCACGATCCGGTGGCAGCGCCGATCCCGGTCGCGGCCGAGGTATAGTCGCTCTGATATTTGGACAGATTGTACGAGGTGGCGTTGTAGAGCGTGAAGGTGCGGCCGAACCGCAGCGTGAAGGCGGCGTCGACGCCGTCGGTCTTCACATCGCCAACGTTGACGAGGATCGAGGTGCCGCCGGTGATGCCGCTGCCCGCGATCCCGCCCGGATTGGTCGAAATCGCCAGCAGGCGGTTGTTGAACGCGACGTGATAATAATTGATCTGCGCTTCGAGCCCGATATCGTTCCCGAAGTTGCGCCGCGAGCGCAGGCCGCCTTCATAGGTCCAGCTGCTCTCGGGCTTGCCCTGCTGGGCGAAGGCATCGAACGCTGCCTGGCTGCCGGTGAACCACGGGCCGCCACCGCCGGCCAGATAGGCCTGATACTGGCGCAAATTCTTCTGGACGTTGAAATAGACCTGTTCGTGGCCGTTGACGTCATAGGTCGCGCCGAACGCCGGCAGGAACCAGCGCAACGTGTTGATCCGCCCCTGCGGCAACCCGCCGGCAAGGCCCGACAGCGAGCCTGCCTTGGGCTGGACCGGGAACCAGCCATTGGCCCATTGCGCGCTGGTCTTGAACCCGGCCTGGACGAGCAGCTTCTCGGTCGCCTGCCAGCTGTCCTGGATATGGAGCTGGAGCTGGTTGATCCGCGCTTCGCCCTGATATTGCGTGAACAGCGGCGCGGCGGCATCGAGCGGGCGGATATAGGGGGTGCTGGACGCGGGGTTGTTGACGTCGACGCCATACCAGCGGCGCCATTGCGTCGTGCTATTATGCTCGAACCAGCCGCCCAGCTCGATCTTGTGGTGGCCGATATCGGCGTTGAGC
>JAFKLV010000250.1 GCA_017304125.1 Sphingomonadales bacterium | reverse complement strand
CCGCTTATGCCGAAGTCGGGCGGGTCATCGAAGATTGTCGGGGGTGAAACGAGTCGCGATCTGAAATGGAGCGCAACAGCCATCGAAGATCGTTCAAAACATCTTTAAAAACAAGACTTGTTTATTCCCGCGCGACGCCCGAAATAAACAGCGTGGGTTAAGCCACAATACGTCTTCAACCAGCGAAAGGAGGTGATCCGATGTCTCATGGTTCAGCAATGGGGTCGGTTCAGTTCGTTCGGGGGACGCGCTTCTAACACCGCCGAGCCGCGCCGGGGGGTATTCTCCCCTAATCAACGACGCGGATCACAGGTACGGAGGCTCGCATGGTCTCCCGGGCTGGAACTCTCTGGCCGCTGACCATGTTTAGGGGTTGTCGGGCGCCGTTTCGGCGGGGTCCGGCAACCTCTTCTCATATCTGCTGTTGCCGAAATTTAAGTCTTTCGGCTTCGATCGCGCCGCGTTAGCGTCAATCCTTCAGGGTCAAACCAAAAAGGTGGCGCATGAAAACGACTGGTCTTGCTGTTGCTCTCTCCCTCCTGCTCGCGGGGGCAGCACAAGCGGCACCGGCCAGCAACGCCACCGCCGACAATGCGCTCGCAATCGCCAAACGCGCCATCGCCTTCCGCAGCGTCCAGGGCCCCGGCAACCAGACCCCGGAGCTCGCGCGCTATCTCAAGCAATTGTTCGTCGAAGCCGGATTCGCCGACGCCGATGTGACGGTCGAGCCGGTCGACGACACCGCCTATCTCCTGCTGCGCTGGCGCGGCACCGACCCCAAGGCCAGGGCGCTGGTGATCTCCGGCCATATGGACGTCGTCGAGGCGAAACCGGCCGATTGGCAGCGCGATCCCTTCACCCCGATCGTCGAGAACGGCTATCTGTTCGGCCGCGGCGCAACCGACATGAAACTCGATCTCGCGCTCGTGACCGCGACGGTGATCGACCTGAAGCGTGCGGGCTACAAGCCCAAGCGCGACCTCATCCTCGCTTTCTCGGGTGACGAGGAAACGACGATGAAGACCTCCGCGATTCTCGCCTCGAAGGTGAAGGGCGCGGAGATGGTGCTCAATGTCGACGGCGGCGGCGGGCAGCTCGGCGAAGACGGCAAGCCGCGCTTCTTCTCGGTCAGCGCAGCGGAAAAGACCTATGCCGATTTCCAGCTCGAGGTGACCAACCCCGGCGGGCATAGCTCGGCGCCGCGC
>JAFKLV010000249.1 GCA_017304125.1 Sphingomonadales bacterium | reverse complement strand
CGCGGCTCCATAGCTGGTGGAGCTATCGCTCGCCCGACTGGACCAGGAATGATCGCGGCCGCCGGCTCGATCATATGTGGGCGACCGGGGAGGTGGCGAAAGCCGCCCGCGCGCACCATGTGTTCGAGGCGTGCCGCGCCTGGGAAAAGCCCTCCGACCATGTCCCGATTATGACCGAGTTCGATTTTTGAGCGACCCGCGCGCCACCGCCCGCGCGATCGATGCGCTGCGTCGCGGCTGGCCGATCCGCATCGGCGCGCTGGCGCTGCTCCCGGTCGAGACCGCCGATGCGGTGCGGCTGGCGGCGTTCGATCCCGCCGGCAGCGCGCCGCTGCTGCTGTCGGCCGGGCGCGCGGCGACGCTCAAGCTGACCAATCAGCGCGAGGCGGGCGAGCCCGATGCGCCGGTGCTGATCGATCGCGCGCCGTGGCTCGATTTCGCGATGGCGACCGCGCTGGCCGATCCGCAGCTCGATCTCGCCACCCCGATGAAAGGCCCGTTCCGCGCGATTCCGCTGATCGCCGCGGCCGATGCCACCGCCGCGCTGCGGCTGGCGCGGATCGCCGGGCTGCTCCCGGCGTTCTTCGCGCAACCCGCCGGCGCGGCGGAGGTGACGATCGCCCCCGCCGATATCGACGCGCATGAAGATGCGACGCGGTTGACGATCGCGGCGCGCGCGCGGCTCCCGGTGGCGCATGCCGAGGATGCCGAGATCGTCGCCTTCCGCACCCCTGAATCGCCCGGCGAGCATGTCGCGCTGCTGATCGGCGAGCCCGACGGCCGCGCGCCGCTCGTCCGGCTGCATAGCGAATGCCTGACCGGTGATGCGCTCGGCAGCCTCAAATGCGATTGCGGGCCGCAGCTCGATGCCGCGATCCGCGAGATCGAGGGCAGCGGCTGGGGCATCCTGCTCTATCTGCGGCAGGAAGGGCGCGGGATCGGGCTGGTCAACAAGCTGCGCGCTTATGCACTGCAGGATCAGGGCTATGACACGGTCGATGCCAACACCAGGCTCGGCTTTGCGATCGATGCGCGCGATTTCGGCGTCGCGGCGCGGATGCTCGAACTGCTCGGCCAGCGCGAGGTGCGGCTCTTGACCAACAACCCGGCCAAGGTCGCGGGGCTCGAGGCGGCCGGGATCAGGGTGGCCGAGCGCGTGCCGCATTTCCTGCCGCCCAACCCGCACAACGAGAAATATCTCGCCACCAA
>JAFKLV010000271.1 GCA_017304125.1 Sphingomonadales bacterium | reverse complement strand
CGGTGATCGCGACGCGCTTCAGATACCAGTCGGGCGACCCGATCTTCTTGTAGAATTCCATCGCCCCCGGCTGGGTGACGACGATCGTCGGCACCAGCCACGCGCCCTTGCGCTTCATTTCCTGAAGCGTCGGACGATCGAGGTGATAGCCATGCTCGAACCCGTCGATCCCGAAGCGCAACGCCTGCTCCGCGGCGATCGACGAACCGTTGTGCGCGGTGACCTTGACGTTGTTGCGGTGCGCGACCTCGATGATCGTCTTCATTTCCTCGTCGGTCATCGGCGCCGCGGCGATCGCGCCATGGGTGTCCGATATCCCGCCGGAGATCGCGACCTTGATCCAGGTCGCGCCGCGCTTGATCTGCTCGCGCACCGCCTTGGCCATCGCATAGGGGCCGTCGGCCTCGAGCGAGCCGTGGCCGCCGGTCGGCACGATCACTTCGCCGGCGGTTTCGATCCGCGGGCCGACGATCGAACCGCCGTCGATCGCCTGTTTGAGCGCGAAATCATTGCCGTGATCCTCGCCGACGAGCCGCAGCGTCGTCACCCCCGACAGCAGCGAGCGGCGCGCATTGGCCGCCATCCGCAGCACCTGTTCGGGATCGGTCTCGTTGACCAACGCCGCGCCCGCCGCCCCGGGCAATTTGAGCCCGAGATGGACATGCATGTTCATCAGGCCGGGGATCAGCCATTTGCCGGGGAGCCGCACGACGCGCGCGCCGGCGGGGATCGGGGTGGAAGCGGCCGGGCCGACCGCCGCGATTTTCTCGCCCTCGATCACCACCACCGCGTCGGGGATCGCCTTGCCGGTATCGACATCGAGCACCGTGCCGCCGACCAACGCCTTGGCGGTCTGCGCGACGGCCGGCTGCGCGAGCGCCAGCGGCACCAGCGCGGACAGCAACGTCATCTTACGCAGGCGGCGGAAGGCTGCCCTCATGTCGATCCCCCTTGTCATTATTCGCAGGGGAAAGTGCGCGGTTCGGCCAATGCGCGCAATGCCGCTTAATCGAGTCTATCGTTGCGAAAATCGCAACGAGTGCGCGACCACCTTATCCGACCGCCCCGGCAAAGGCCGGCGCGGTCGGAATTAAAAGGGACGAAAAACCAAACTCAAACGTCGAGGTTGGCGACCGACAGCGCATTCTCCTGGATGAATTCGCGACGCGGCTCGACCACGTCGCCCATCAGCCGGGTGAAGATCTCGTCGGCAACGTCCGCCTGATCGATCGCCACCTTGAGCATCGAGCGATTGGACGGATCGAGCGTGGTTTCCCACAATTGCTCGGGGTTCATCTCCCCCAGCCCCTTGTAGCGCTGGATCGAGAGGCCCTTGCGCCCCGCGGCGAGCACCGCCTCGAGCAATTGCGACGGCCGCGCGACGAGCGTCTCGCCCTTGCCGATCCCCACCTCGACCGCGGCTGCCTGCTCGGTGTCTTCCTCGTCGCCCGGCGTGGCTTCCTCGGCCTGCGGCGCGCCCTTGTTGGGAACGAGCTTGCCCGCGCTGGCGAAGCTGTCCGCCTGCTCGCTGGCGAGCGTGTGGAGCTTGCGCGCCTCGGTCGAGCCGATGAACGCCGCCTCGACCATGTGGTGATCGGTCACCCCGCGCCACAGCCGCTCGAAGTGGATGCCGCCGTCCTCGGTCAGCCGCGCGGCCCATGTCGCCTCGCGATCGCCCGCATCGAGCCGCCGCGACACTTCCGCCACGGTCGCCTCGCGCCCGGCGCGGCTCAGCTCGGGATCGAGCGCGCCGGCCAGCGCCAGCGCCTCGATGATCACCGGATCGTAACGCCGCGGGACATAGCGCATCAGCGTGCGCATGCGCCGCGCATGATCGACCAACGCGGTGAGATCCGCCCCGGAGCGTGCGCCGCCGGGTGTCTCGAGCACCATCGCGTTGACGCCGGCATCGACCAGATAATCGTCGAGCGCCTTCTCGTCCTTGAGATAGACCTCCGAGCGCCCGCGCGTCGCCTTATACAGCGGCGGCTGGGCGATATAGAGATGCCCGCGCTCGATCAGCTCCGGCACCTGCCGGTAGAAGAAGGTGAGCAGGAGCGTGCGGATATGCGCGCCGTCCACGTCGGCGTCGGTCATGATGACGATCTTGTGGTAGCGCAATTTCTCGGCGTTGAACTCGTCGCGACCGATGCCGGTGCCCATCGCCTGAATCAGCGTGCCGATCTCGCGCGAGGAGATCATGCGATCGAACCGCGCACGCTCGACGTTGAGAATCTTGCCGCGCAGCGGCAGGATCGCCTGGAAATGCCGGTCGCGGCCCTGCTTGGCCGAGCCGCCGGCCGAATCGCCCTCGACGACGAACAGCACGGACTTGGCCGGATCCTTTTCCTGACAATCGGCGAGCTTGCCCGGCAGGCTGGCGACCCCCATCACCGATTTGCGGCTCGCCTCGCGCGCCTTGCGCGCCGCTTCGCGCGCGGCGGCGGCGTCGATGATCTTCTGCACGATCGAACGCGCATGGCCGGGGTTTTCCTCCAGCCATTCCGCCATCTTGTCGGCCATCAGGCTTTCGAGCGGCTGACGCACCTCGGACGAGACGAGCTTGTCCTTGGTCTGCGACGAGAATTTGGGATCGGGCAATTTGACCGAGACGATCGCGGTCAGCCCCTCGCGCATGTCGTCGCCGGTGAGGCTGATCTTCTCTTTCTTCAGGATGCCCGACTTGTCGGCATAGGCATTGAGCGTGCGGGTCAGCGCCGAGCGGAACGCGGCGAGATGGGTGCCGCCATCACGCTGCGGGATGTTGTTGGTGAAGCAGAGGACGTTTTCATAATAGCTGTCGTTCCACTCCAGCGCGACATCGATGCCGATATCGTCGCGCGCGCCGGTGATCGCGATCGGATCGGGCATCAGCGGCGTCTTGGCGCGATCGAGCCATTTCACGAACGCGGCGATCCCGCCCTCGTAATAAAGCTCGACCGTCTTGGTCTCTTCGTGCCGCGCGTCGGACAGGAACAGCCGCACCCCCGAATTGAGGAACGCCAGTTCGCGATAGCGATGCTCGAGCTTGTCGAAATCGAATTCGGTGATCTTGAACGTCGCGGGCGAGGGCAGGAAAGTGACGCGCGTCCCCTTCATCCCCTCGGCCTTGCCGACCACCTTGAGCGGGGCGACCGCATCGCCGTGGGCGAAGCGCATGTAATGCTCCTCGCCGTCGCGCCAGATCGTCAGATCGAGCCATTCGGAAAGCGCGTTGACCACGCTGACGCCGACCCCGTGGAGCCCGCCCGACACCTTATAGGCATTGTCGTCCGAGGTATTCTCGAACTTACCCCCGGCATGGAGCTGGGTCATGATGACCTCGGCCGCCGATACGCCTTCCTCCGGGTGGATGCCCGTCGGGATGCCGCGGCCATTATCGGTCACCGAGACCGAGCCGTCCGCATTGAGCGTGATGTCGACGCGATCGCAATGCCCGGCCAGCGCCTCGTCGATCGCATTGTCGGAGACCTCGAACACCATATGGTGCAGGCCCGATCCGTCGTCGGTGTCGCCGATATACATGCCGGGGCGCTTGCGCACCGCGTCCAGGCCCTTCAGCACCTTGATCGAGGAAGCGCCATATTCCGAATTCTGGGGTTCTGCCATGCCAATCATATAGGCATTGCGGCGCTGCAACGAAAGCGAAATGGCACGCGATTATCGTGTTGATTCGGTCTGTCGCCCGGTCAGCGTGAGGAACAGCAGGGCGGCGGCGGTCAGCGCGGCGACCGCGATCGACAGCGGCAGCGTATAGCCCCCCGTCGCATCATAGAGACGGCCGAACATCACGATCCCCGCCGCGGTGCCGAACAAGGCCATCGTCAGTAGCGCGCCATAGGTTTCGCCATAAGCGCGCAGCCCAAACAGGCGCGCGGTCATGAACGGCAGCAGATCATTCTCCGCCCCGTTCATCAGCATCGCCGCGAACACCAGAGCGGCGAGCGCGACCACTCCCGACACCGGCAACAACAGCCCGGCGAACGCCGTCGCCGAAATCGCGGCAAAGCCGGCGGCGATCAGCCGCGCGGAAAAGCGGTCGACCAGCAGCCCCATCGCCAGCCGTCCGACGATCTGGCTCGCACCGAATGCGGTGACGAGCAGCGCCGCCTGCCCCAGATCGAGCCCGCGATCGATCCCGAACGGCGCGAGCTGGGTGATCAGCCCGACGCTGGCGACATTGACCAAAGCCACCGCCAGCCCGAGCCGCCAGAAGCGCGCATCGCGCCGTGCCTCGGCCGCGCTCATCCCGGCGAGCAGGGTTTCGGGCGCGATATCCTCCGCCTCGCCGGCGTGATGGACCGGCGCGACGACCACGCCGCGCAACAGCAGCAACACCGCCGGCAGCGCGACCGCCAGCACCAGCGCGATCAGCATCGCAAAGCCGGCGCGCCACCCCTCGCGCGCGATCACCGCCGCGACCAGCGGCGACAGCGCGAGGGTCGACAGCGACAGGCCGGAGGTCGCCACCCCCAGCGCGATCCCGCGGTGGACGATGAAGCGCGCCGCGATCAGCCGGCCATAGACCACCGCGCTCGTCCCCGCGACGCTGAGCGCGAGGCACAGGACGAGCAATTGATAGACCCACAGATTGCCGCCCAGAGTGGCAAAGCCGGCGAGCGTCGCCGCGAGCAGCAAGGTCGCGCCGACGATCACCGGCCGCGCACCGACGCGATCCGCCAGCCGCCCGATCGCGGGAACGCCCAGCGCGCCGAGCAGGCCGACGCCGGCGGCGGTGGCGATTTCGCCGCGCGTCCAGCCGAACGCCAGCGTCATCCCCGGCACGAACAGGCTCGACAGATTCTGATACATGCCGGGGCCGAAACCATTGCCGACCATCGCCGCCGCGACCACGCGCCAGCCGCTCCGCCACTCGCCCGGATGGGCCGCGGCAATCCTTTCCACCCGCTCCATCGCCGCAGCGTAGCGGCGCATGCCGCGGGGTAAAGCCCTAGACTGTCAGCGCGATCCGCGTCGCATCGGCGCCGATATCGGCGAACAGCGCGGGCTCGGTGCCGGTCATCCACACCTGCCCGCGCCCGGCAAGCCGGGCGAACAAGGCGGCGCGGCGGTTGGGATCGAGATGCGCCGCCACCTCATCGAGCAACAACAGCGGTGCAACGCCGGTACGCGCGGCCACCAGATCGGCATGCGCAAGGACGATGCCGAGCAACAAGGCCTTTTGCTCACCGGTCGAGGCGAGCGCCGCGGCGCGATCCTTTTCGATATGCGTCACGACCAGATCGACGCGATGCGGCCCGGCGAGCGTGCGCCCCGCCGCAGCATCGCGTGCGCGGCCGTCGCGCAGCTGGCGCGCGAGCTGCGCGTCATCACCCGCCCAGCCTTCCAGCGCCAGGGCGGCGCGCGGGAAATCGCCCGCGGGTTGCGCCACCAGCCCGGCGGCGAGCGCCTCCACCGTCTCACGCCGCGCCGCATCGAGCGCAGCGCCATGCTCGGCCATGCGCCGTTCGAGCGCACCGAGCCATTCGGCGTCGGGCCGCTCCTCGGCAAGCAGGCGGTTGCGGCTGCGCATCGCCGCATCATAGCGCGCCGCATGGGTGGCATGGCCGGGGTGCAACGCCAGCGCGAGCCGGTCGAGGAACTGGCGGCGCCCGGAGGCGGGCTCGACGAACAATCGATCCATCGCCGGAGTCAGCCACAGGATCGCCAGCCGCTCGGCCAGCGCATTGCCGGGGGCCGGGGCGCCGTTGATCCGCACGACGCGGCGCTCCGGGGCGCTCGCCAGCGCGCCGGTGGCGATCTCGGTGCCGGCGGCCAAGGTCGCCGCAACACCGAAGCCGCCCGCGCCGCCTTGCCGCGCCATCTCGCCGAGCGGCGCGCGGCGCAGGCCGCGGCCCGGCGCGAGCAGCGACACCGCCTCGAGCACGTTGGTCTTGCCCGCGCCATTGGCACCGGTCAGCACGACGAACCCCGGCGCCGGCGCGAGCGTCAGTTCAGCGTGATTGCGGAAATCGGTGAGGACGAGCCGGTCGAGCATTGCGCCCCGCCATAATCACAGACTTGGGCGTTGGCGACCGTGCCGAAAGCGGATCGATGGAGGGGCAGCGTGCCGAAAGGGAGGTCTGCACGCCGTAGCCCCCCCTCCATCATCCCTCCCGAGGGAGCGGGAGGATCCTGCGGATCAGGCAGCCATACGCTGTGGCGCGGGCTCGCCGGCGGCGTCCGCCGGCTGGCGCCGCTCGCTGAGATAGGAAGCGAGTTCGGGGCCCAATTCGCGCTGCGCCTTGAGATAGGCGACCGGCTGGCGAATGCCGAGCCGCGCGCGCGCCGCTTCGATCGGCTCGTGCATCAGCTTGAGATAATCCTCGCCCGACAGCCATTGCGCCGCGCGACCGTTGCGATAGCCCTCCCACACCGCCTTGGCGAACAGGGTGTTCTTGGTGACACGCAGGCTCTTGAGCGCCGCCGCGCCGCCGATGAACGCCCAGCCGAGCCCGCCGACCTGCGCATAGCTGAACGCGACCAGCGCCGCTTCGCCGAGGCTTTCGTCGGCCTTATAGCCGGTCATGATATGCCAGATGTCGTGGGTGTCGCGGACGCGCCGCCCGAACCAGGCATAGGGATGGACGACATCTTCCATCTCGCTGCCCTCGCGGCTCACCTCGGCGAGCCCGTCGGCGGAATAGCCGGTCGAGGCGAGGAAATCGCGATAGGCCGCGCCGACCGTGCCCGGGGCGAATTGATCGGCGAAGCCGGGCTGCGCGAAGATCGTTGCCAGTTCGAGCCGATCATAGGCCATGCGCCCACCATCGGGCGTGGCGAGCAAACGCGCATAACCCGTCTCGGTCGCCCCGACATTGAGCGCGCGCATGATGCGGAACACCTGCACCGTATCGTCGCCATTGGCGAGCAATTTGCGGATCGCCTCGAACGCCGTGCGCCAGTCGCGCCGGCCAGTCGTGCCGGGAAAGGGAGGAAGGGTCGCGGTCATCGAATCGCTCCTTACTGACAAATGTGTCAATAAGAGTTGTTCACACCGCTGTCAATAATAGCAGGTTCGTTAAATCTGTTCCACGATCGTATCGGCCTCGTCCTCGATCACACGCTGGCCGCGCGCCAAGGTGATCGTGGTGGCGAGATCCCACATGACATTGCCGAGCGTGCGGACAATATCGGGCATCGTCTCGACCGCGACGAGCAGCCCCAATGGCGCGACCGGCGCGCCGATCGTCGCGCAGACCGGGGAGATCGCGCCGACGAAGCTCACCGTCCCCGGCAGGCTGACCGATCCGAGCGAGGTCAGCATCGCCACCAGCGCGCCCGCCGCGAGCGTTGCCGGGTTGAGTGCCACGCCGAACCAATTGGCGACATAGATCGCCACCGCAAAGTTCATCGCCGGCCCGGTCGCGCGCAGGATCGCCACCGCGAGCGGCAGCGTCACCCCGGCGGTCGCCACCGGCACCCCCATCGTCCGCGCGCCCGCCAGCATTGCCGGGAGCGAGGCGAGCGACGATTGCGTCGAGATCGCCACCGCCTGCGTCGGCAGCCCGGCACGGATATAATGGCCGAGCGGGACGCGCCCGCCGAACACCGCCAGCGGATAGGCGACCAGCGACACGACCAGCCCGACCGCCGAGACGATCAGGATGTAATGGAGCAATGCGTGGAAGGCGCCGCCCCCCGCCTTCGCCCCGACGACGAAGGCCAGCGCGAACACCCCGACCGGGCCGATCCACAGCACCCAGCCGATCACCACCAGCATCGTATCGCGGATCGCCGAGAAGAAGCGCGTCAGCAGCACGCGCAAATCCTCGTCGATACGCATGATCGCAAAGGCGAAGATCAGCGCGAAGACGATCATCGACAGGAAATTGCTCTCCGCCGAGGCCTTGAGCACATTGGCAGGGACGATCCCGGCGAGGAAATCGCCGATCGGCGGCACCGGCGGGATCGCGGCGGCGCCCTCCAGCGCGCGGCGCAGCGCTGCGGCGGAATCGGCCGGGAGCGGCGCGATATCGAGGAACAACGGCGTCAGGAAAGCGGCGGCGATCGCCGACGAGGCCATGACGATCAGATACAGCCCCACCGCGCGCGCCGCGAGCCGCCCGGCCTGCGCCGCCTCGGCGGTCGCGGCGACCCCGGTGACGAGCAACGCGAACACCAACGGTACGATCGTCATCTGCAATCCGTTGAGCCACGCCTGCCCGAACGGCCGTGCGATCGACACGGCCGGATCGACCGCCTGCGGCGCGAACGCGGCAAGCGCGATCCCGGCGACAAGGCCGGCGATCAGCGCCAGCAGGATACGGGTGGACGGCGACATGCTGCTCCTTTGGCTCGCGCTTTCGTTCCCACGGGGTTATCAGCCGCGTTCAGGGAACCGATAGGGGAGCCGGACGCAGGCGATGGCAAGAAAATATTTCGGCACCGACGGGATTCGCGGCCTCACCAACATCACGCCGATGACCGCGGCGATGGCGATGCGGGTCGGGATGGCCGCCGGCATCTATTTCCAGCGCGGCGATCATCGCCATCGCGTACTGATCGGCAAGGACACGCGGCTGTCGGGCTATATGCTTGAATCCGCGCTGGTCGCCGGGTTCACCAGCGTCGGCATGGACGTGGTGATGACCGGGCCGATGCCCACCCCGGCGGTGGCGATGCTCACCCAGTCGATGCGCGCCGATCTTGGCGTGATGATCTCCGCCAGCCACAATCCGTTCGCCGACAATGGCATCAAATTGTTCGGGCCGGACGGCTACAAACTCTCCGACGAGGCCGAGCTGGAGATCGAGGCGCTGATCGACGGCGCCGAAAGCGGCGCGGTGTCGCTCGCCCCCTCGCACCAGATCGGCCGCGCGCGGCGGATCGACGACGCGCAGGGGCGCTATATCCACTTCGCCAAATCGACCTTCCCGTCCGACCTCCGGCTCGACGGGCTGAAAGTGGTGGTCGATTGCGCCAATGGCGCCGCCTATCAGGTCGCCCCCGCTGCCTTGTGGGAGCTGGGCGCCGAGGTGGTGGCGATCGGCGTCACCCCCAATGGCCGCAACATCAACGACGGGGTCGGCTCGACCGCGCCGCAGACCCTGTCCGAAACCGTGGTGGCGAGCGGCGCAGCGATCGGCATCGCGCTCGACGGCGATGCCGATCGGCTGATCGTGGTCGACGAAACCGGCGCGGTGGTCGACGGCGACCAGCTGATGGCGACGATCGCCACCGGCTATGCGCGGCGCGGGCAGCTGGCCGGCGGCGGGCTGGTCGCGACGATCATGTCCAACCTCGGGCTCGAGCGGCATCTCGCCGCGCAAGGGCTGGGGCTGGTGCGCACCGGCGTGGGCGACCGCTATGTGCTCGAAGCGATGCGCGCGCGCGGCTATAATGTCGGCGGCGAGCAATCGGGGCACATCATCCTGTCCGATTACGGCACCACCGGCGACGGGCTGGTCGCCGCGCTGCAGATCCTTGCCGAAGTCCAGCGCTCGGGCGCGCCGGCAAGCGAAGTGCTCCACCGCTTCGATCCGCTGCCGCAATTGCTCAAGAACGTCCGCTTCGAGCGCGGCGCCAAGCCGCTCGATACCGCCTCGGTCAAGACCGCGATCGCCGACGCCGAGCGCGAACTGGAGGGCCGCGGGCGGCTCGTCATCCGCGCCTCGGGCACCGAGCCGGTGATCCGCGTGATGGCCGAGGGCGACGACCGCGCGCAGGTCGAGGCGATCGTCGACCGCGTGTGCGAGGCGGTGCGTGCAGCGGCCTGACGCGGGCGGCACCTCGTATCTCGCCCGGCATCGCCGGCTGCCGCACCGGCAGCTGGCGATGCTTGGCGCGCTGGCGCTGGCGGTGATCGCTGCCAACATCCGCCAGCCCTTCCCCGAGATCGCGCCGCTGCAGCATATCCCGACGGTGATCCTGCTGCTGGCGGCGCCGATGTTGCTCGATCGCTTTCGCTTGTCCGACCGCTCGGTGCTCGCGCTGACCGGCTTCTTCCTGCTCCACACGCTCGCCGGGCGCTACACTTACTCCAATGTCCCTTATGACGATTGGGCACGCGCGCTGACCGGTCACGACATTTCCGGCACGTTCGGCATGGCGCGCAACGATTTCGATCGCGTCGTCCATTTCTCGTTCGGGCTGTTGTGGGTCGGGCCGTTCGCGGAACTCGTGCGGCGTCATGCCGGCATGAGCCGGAAGGCAGCGATATGGATGGCGTTTCTGTTCGTCGGCGCGGTCAGCGCGCTCTACGAGATCTTCGAATGGCTGCTGACGATGATGGTCGCGTCCGATCTGGCCGCCGATTACAACGGGCAGCAGGGCGATCCGTGGGACAGCCAGAAGGATATGGCGATGGCGATCGTCGGGGCGGCGATCGCCGGCATGTGGTTATGGCGTCGCGGGGAGCGCGGCTAGCAACGCCGCGATCTGCGCCTCAGCGATCGCCCGCGCCTCGGCCGCGTCGAACACCTCGGGCGAGAGGCACAATTCCAGCCACAATCCGTCGACCAGCGCGGTGATCGCGATCGCACTGCGGCGGCAGGCGGCGGGCGCCACCCCGCAATCGGCGAGCAGGCGTTCGATCCCGCCGCGGAAATGCGCATATTGCTCGTCGTGGAGCCGCGCCACGTCGTCGCGCGCGATCACCAGCCCCCAGAATGCGACCCAGGTGGCAAGCAAGGCGCGATCGGCGATCGGCGGGGCGAAGCTCGCCGCGACATAGGCCGAGAGCCGCGCGCGCGGATCGCCCCCCGCCCCGGCCACCGCCGCGTCGAGCGCCGCGGTCACCGCCGCGCTGACATCGGCATAGGTCGCCGCGATCAGCGCATCGATCCCGCCGAAATGATGCGTCACCAGCCCCGGCGACACCTGCGCCTCCTGCGCGATCGCGCGTACCGAGGCGCCGCTCGCCCCGTCGCGCGCCAGCACGCGCGTCGCGGCGGCGATCAGCAGCCGGCGGCGTTCCTCGGCATCGGTGCGGGTGAAAGCGGGTTTGTTCACGGCACGGGTCGCTACCACGAAATGCGGCGTCACGAACGGGGATTGTGCGCGGCGATTGCTTGTTATACGATCGTGCAACAAGCAATCGGATCGGAGTCGCGCGTCATGGCCACCCTCGCCCAGCCCCTGATCGATCCGGATGCCGATTTCTCGCTGCCGGGCTGGATCTACACCGATCGCGAATTCTACGACGTGGAGATGGCGCGGGTGATCCGCCCATCGTGGCAGATCGTGTGCCACGAGAGCGATCTCGCACGCTCGGGCGACTGGCGCACGATCGGCTATCTCGGCGAGCAGCTCGTCGTGCTGCGCGGCGAGGATGGCGCGATCCGCGGCTTCCACAATGTCTGTCGCCACCGCGCGATGCGCATCGTCGAGGGTGACGCGGGCTGCGCGAAGAAGCTCGTCTGCCCGTATCACGCCTGGGCCTATGAGCTCGACGGGCGGCTGTCCGGGGTGCCGATGAAGCGCGATTATCCCGCGCTGCGATTGGAGGATAACGGGCTGGTGCCGGTCGAGGTGTCGACGTGGCGCGGCTTCGTCTTCGTCCGACTGGAGGATGACGGCGGCCCCTCGGTCGCCGAGATGATGGCGCCTTATGACGCCGAGATCGCGCCCTATCGCTTCGAGGAGATGCGCACGATCAGCCCGGCGCGGCTGCGCGAGCGCGCGGTCAACTGGAAGAATGTCGGCGACAATTATTCGGACAATCTCCACATCCCGGTGGCGCATGACGGGCTCTCGCGCCTGTTCGGCAAGAGCTATGCGATCGAGGCCGCGGGCTGGGTCGACAAAATGTCGGGCGGGCTGGTCGATCGCCCGTCGGACAATATCTGGGAGCGCTTCTACCAGCAGCATCTGCCGCGGGTGGATCATTTGCCGGAGGAGAGCCAGCGGCAGTGGGTCTATTACAAGCTCTGGCCCAACATGGCGTTCGACGTTTACGCCGACCAGATCGATTTCATGCAATGGCTGCCGACCTCGCCGACGAGCTGCGTGCTGCGCGAAATGGCCTTCGCGCTGCCCGACGACCGGCGCGAGATGACATTGGTGCGCTATGCCAATTGGCGGATCAACCGCGTGGTCAATGCCGAGGACACCTGGCTGATCGAGCGGGTGCAGCAGGGCATGGCCTCGCAAAGCTATACCGTCGGGCCGATCGGCGCGAGCGAGGTGTGCCTGCGCAGCTTCGCCGCGAAAATCCGCGACCGCATCCCGGAGGCCCGGCAGCATCGCGCGCCCGCCGCCGGCTGGTCGCGCCGGCCGCACGGGGTTTGAAGACACCCCCGTCATTTCCATCCCGATCCGCTATCGGCGCGGCGCTGTCGCGCAAACCAGCGCGAATGGATTCCCGCCTGCACGGGAATGACGGGGTGGAAGGTTCGGGGCGAACGGATACAAAGGTTAGGGTTGAGGACGGGGTATGACGAAGAAATACGACGCGATCATCATCGGTGGCGGGCATAACGGCCTTGTCTGCGCTTTCTATCTCGCGCGTGCCGGGCTCAAGGTGCGGGTGCTCGAACGGCGCGATATCGTCGGCGGCGCGGCGGTGACCGAGGAATTCCACCCCGGCTTCCGCAATTCGACCGCCAGCTACACCGTCAGCCTGCTGCGCCCCAAGGTGATCGCGGACATGAAGCTGCACGAGCGCGGCTTCCGCATCATCGAGCGGACGATCAGCAATTTCTTCCCGTTCGCGGACAATTACCTCAAGCTCGGCGGCGGCGCCGATCGCACCCAGGCCGAATTCGCGCGCTTCAACACGCGCGATGCCGCGGCCTATCCGCATT
>JAFKLV010000270.1 GCA_017304125.1 Sphingomonadales bacterium | reverse complement strand
AAGCAGCACCAGCCAGCTATGGCGATGCAGGAATGCCGCGGCCTGGCTGCGCAGCGTTGGCAAGGCATGAGAGGTCATCATGATGCGGCTCCTGGGTTGGCGGAAACGGGTTCGAGGCGGTATTGATCGCCGGCCAGGCCGGCGACGCGAACAATCTCCTTGACACGCCGGGCCTCGCCCCGTCCGGCAAGAAACACGATGACGTGGACGGTCTCGGCAATCAGCGAACGCGGTACGGCGCTGGCTGCTTCCAGCGTGAGCTGTTCCAGGCGCAGCAGCGCGCCATAGGCAGAATTGGCATGCAGCGTGGCGATGCCGCCCGGGTGCCCGGTTCCCCACGCTTTGAGCAGGTCCAAGGCTTCGCCGCCGCGGACTTCGCCCACGATGATGCGGTCGGGACGCTGGCGCATGCCACCGAGGATGCTTTGTCGCCCGACATGGATCTCAGCGCGGTGATGAAGGCGTTCGACGCGGCGCAGAGCGACGAGCTGGCGGTGCTCGATCCGGCCGGGCAGGTGCTCGGGATCGTCACCGAAACCTATGTCCACCGCCGCTACGCCGAGGAACTCGACAAGGCGCAGCGCGACCTGTTCGGCGAGCAATAACCGGGGTCAGTCGACCCGGCGAAAGGCGAACATCCGCGTTTCATAGGGAAAGGCGATCTCACCCCCGCCGGCCAGCGCCGGTGTGTCGGCGATCAGCGCGCGCACCTGCCGCGCCACCTCGTCGCGCGTCGCCTCGGGCAGCGCGGCGATGAAGCTGACCGAGAGGGTGCGATCGACGATCACCTCCTCCGCGCTGCCCACATGCGCATGATGCACCGATCGTTCGCCGGCTGCGGCAAAGCCCGGCGCGGGAAACACGTCTCGCCACGCCCCGCTGCGATAGCGCGGGGTGCCCTGTTCCCACGGATCGGTCAGCGCGGTCAGCGCCGCGACCCAGTCGACCTGCTCGTCGCGCACGTTCCAGATCAGCCCGAGCATCCCGCCCGGCTTGAGCACGCGCCGCATCTCCGCCAGCGCCGCGGCGGTGGCGAACCAGTGGAACGCCTGCGCGCAGACCACCACATCGACCGCGCCGTCCGGCAGCGGGATCGCGGTGGCCGATCCGTCGAGCACCGTCACGCCGGGATGATCCGCCGCCAGCCGCGCGCGCATCGCCGCGACCGGCTCCAGCGCCAGCACCTCCGCGCCCGTCTCGCGCAACAAGGGGATGAACTTGCCCGTCCCCGCGCCGACCTCGAGCACCGCGCGCCCGGCCGCCAGCCCCAGATCCGCGCGCAGCCACGCCGCCGCCTCGGGCGGATAGCCCGGCCGCCCGCGGACATAATTGCCCGCGCCGACCGCATAACCCGCGGCGGCGCTGTGGTGGACGCTCATACCGCCGCCGCGCTTTGCTCGGCGACTGCGGCCCAGGCCGCGATCTCGTCGTTGAAATGATGCGCGACGGTCAGGTCGCCGGCGAGTTGCTCGGCGAAATCGACGCTCACCGCGCCTTCCCATTCCCAGGTCGCATTGCCGCTCAGCGCGACCATCCCGTCGCCCTCGGCGCGCGCGGTCACCAGCCCGCCCTTGTTGCGCACGATCACTTCGCGATCGAAGGCGGTGCGCCCGGTCAGCGCCGCGGCGAAGGCGGAGGCCGCCATCGCGCTGCCACAGCTGTCGGTCAGCCCCACCCCGCGCTCGAAGGTGCGGACATAGATCGCATCCGGCCCCAGCACGCGCACGAACGACACATTGGCGCGATTGGGCAGCCAGTCGGGCGCCGCCTCGCACGCCGCGCCGATCCGCACCAGCACCGCCTCGTCGATCGCGTCGACGAAGGTCACCAGATGCGGGTTGGGCATCGCCACCGCGGTAAAGGCCAGCACCGGATCGAGTCGCGCCAGCGGCCGCTCGATAATCTCATGCCCCTCGCCGAGCAGTGGCCATTCGGCGATATCGAGCGACGCCGGCCCGGCGACCTCGCGCACGGTATGCACCCCCGGCGCCAGATCGGGCTCGCGCGTCACGTCGACGGTCGAGCGCATCAGGTGCAGCGTCGCGCGATCGAGGCCGAGCCGCTCGAACGCCATCCGCGCGACGCAGCGCACCCCGTTGAGGCAGGTCTCCGCCTCCGAGCCGTCCGCATTCCACATGCGGAAACGGATATGCCCGTGGCTTTCCTGCATGATGAGCAGGCCATCGCCCCCCACCGCGCCGCGCCGGTCGGCGAGCGCGCGCGCGACCACCGACCATTGCGTATCATCCAGCGCGATGTCGCGCGCGTCGATCAGCGGGAAGTCATTTCCCGATCCGTGGCATTTGACGATTTCGAACCGCATTGCGCCTCTCTAACAGCGTTCAGCGTAACTGATAATGGTCTGCCAAGCGATCAAGCGCCAACCCCAGCACCAATCGCCCCGAGCGCGCCGGCCAGCCCAGCGCACGCTCGGCCGCCGGCAGCCGTTCGTCGGCGCAGACCACCCGCCACAGCACATCGCCCAGCCCGCGCCCGACCGCGCCGAGCGCGGCATCGAAGCGCCGCTTGGCCGCGAGTTGCGCGGTCGCCGGATCGGCCCCCTCCCCGCCGCCGCCGTCGACTCGCTGGACGTCCCAGCGCATCGTGGTGCGCGGCGCGATCGCGGCGCGCTCATAATCGCCGCGCAACCGCTCCCCCGCCTCGCATTGCCGCGCATCGACCAGCCCGCGCGCCGCCAGCCACGACAGCGACGATTCGGCGAGGTTCACCGTAACGGTTCGTGCAGCCCGCGCTTCCTTGCGCACCACACCGTCGCGATCGACCGCCCGCTCCACCAGTTCGCGCATTTCATCTGCCCTTCATGTTGCGAATCCCCTCTTGCCATTGACGATGGTTTGTAGGACATAAATAAAACCGATTTGGTTAGGGGGCTGTGATGATCACCGCGATCCGTGAAGTACGCCGCGCCAAGGGGATGACGCTGGAGGAAGTCGCCGGCCGCTGCGCGCCGCCGACCACCGCGCAGACGATCGGGCGACTCGAAACCGGTACGCGCACCGTGTCGGTCGCGTGGCTCAATCGCATCGCGGCGGCGCTGGGGGTGGCGGCGGCCGATCTCGTCTCGCTGCCCGAGCGCGGCGATCTCGCGGTGGCGGCGGTGCTCGATGCCGATGGCGCGATCGCCCCGCGCCGCGCCGCACGCGTCACCCCGCCGCAACCGGACGCGGGCGCGGTCGCGATCACGGTGAATAGCGGGGTGGGGGATTATCGCGCCGGCGACGAAATCTGGTGCGACATGCTGGTCCCCGCCAGTTTCGCCGGCGTGCTCAACCGCGACGTGCTCGCGCCGGTGCCGGCGGGGCGCTTCGTGTTCGGGCGGCTGATCGCGGTGGACAAGGGCAAGACGACGATCCTCCCCCCGGCGCCCGGCGCGAAACCGCAGACGGTCGCCGGCGCCCCGTGGCTCGCCGTCGCCACCCGGCTGGTCCGCGCGCTCTAACGCGCCCCCGGCCCGAAGCGCGCGACCAGATCGTAATGCGCGCCGAGGAAATGCTGCCGCACGAAGGTCACCCCGGCATCGCCGCGCCAGGTGGTGCGCTCGATGACGAGACACGCCGTCCCCGCCGCCACCCCGAGTTGCGCCGCCACCGCGCCCTCCGCGCCGACCGCGGCGATGCGCGTCTCGGCCTCGGTCCACGGCACATGATGCAACAGCCACCCGCCCGGCGCGATCGCCGCGAACGTCTCGTCGGCCGCTTCCGGCACGCTGGCCAGGCTCACCAGCCGCTGCTCGGCCGCCAGCGGCAGCCCGTCGGCGAGATGCACCCCGTCGATCTGGAGCAATGTCCCCCGCCCGGCCAGCGCGCGCTCGGCGGCATCGCGCGGCGCGCGCACGCGCCGCTCGACCAAATTATAGGCATAGGCCTGCCCGCGCGCCGCAATCTCCTGCGCCAGATCGGGGATGTCGAGCACCACCGAATGCACCCGCGGCCGCTGGACGAAGGTGCCGGCGCGCTTGCGGCGATCGATCAGCCCGCGCCGCGCCAGTTCGCCCAGCGCCTTGCTCACCGTCATCCGCGAGCAATCGTAGCGCAGCATCAAGTCCTGCTCGACCGGCAGCCGCGCCCCCGCCGCCAGCGCGCCGGACAAGATATCCGCCTCGATCTCGCCGACGATCCGGGCGTGGAGCGAGCTCACGCGAGCAACGCCGCAAGCGTCGCGGCATAGCGTCGCTCGACCCCCGCGCGCGCGACATGCCGCCCGGCCTGCACCACCGCCGCCCCGCGCCGCCACACGCGATCGATCGCGCCGCGCGCGAACACCACAGCATCCGCCAGCGCCGCGCCCTCGCGCGCCACGAAGGCGGGATGATCCGCCGCCAGCGAGACGATATCCGCCGCATGGCCGGGCGCGATCGCGCTCGCCGCGCCCAGCGCGCGCGCGCCGCCCGCGACCGCATCGCGCCACAAGGCATCGCCCGTCGCCCCGCCACGCCCGAGCAGGTTGCGCGCGCGCCGCGCCAGCCGCTGGCCATATTCGAGCAGCCGCAATTCCTCGCCCGCGTCGATCAACACGTTCGAATCCGAGCCCACGCCATAAACGCCCCCCGCCGCGACGAAATCGACCGCCGGAAAGATGCCGTCGCCCAGATTGGCCTCGGTGATCGGGCACAGCCCCGCCACCGCCCCGGTTTTCGCCAGCCTGTCGGTTTCCGCCGCGGTCATGTGCGTCGCATGGACGAGACACCAGCGCGCGTCCACCGCGGCATGATCGAGCAGCCACTCGACCGGCCGTGCCCCGCTCCACGCCACGCAATCCTCGACCTCGCGCACCTGCTCGGCGATATGGATGTGCATCGGCGCGCCCGGCGCCATCGTCTCCAGCGCCGCGAGTTGCTCCGGGGTCACCGCGCGCAACGAATGCGGCGCGACGCCGACCACCGCGTCGGGCAGCGCGGCACACGCCGCGCGCGCGCCCTCCAGCAGCGCGGCGAACCCGTCGAGATCATGCCCGAACCGCTTCTGCCGCGCGCCCAGCGGCAGCCCGCCGAACCCCGCATGCGCGTAAAATACCGGCAAATGGGTCAGCCCGATCCCGGTCTCTCCCGCCGCCGCCGCGATACCCTCGCTCATCGCCGCGCGGCTGGCATAGGCCGCGCCGTCGGGCGCGTGATGCAGATAATGAAATTCGCCGACGCGGGTGAACCCGCCCTCGAGCATCTCGACATAGGCCATCGCCGCGATCGCCGCGAGATCGTCGGGCGAGACGCGCTCGGCGAAGCGATACATCACCTCGCGCCACGTCCAGAAGCTGTCGTCGCTCGGCCCGGCGACCTCGGCCAGCCCCGCCATCCCGCGCTGAAAGGCATGGCTGTGGAGATTGGGCATCCCCGGCAACGCCACGCGATGCCGCTCGTCGCCGGCCTGCACTGCCGCCCCCGTTTCGACCCGCGCGATCACGCCGTCGGCGATCGTCACGCGCACATCGCGCGCCCAGCCCTGCGGCAGCATCGCTTCGGCAAAGTGCAGCGTCGTCACATCATTCTCCTTACCGGCGCCCCATCCACCGTCATGCCGCGCGCAATTCGGGGGTGAACCCTTTCTTGTGCTCCCGCGAAGGCGGGAGCCCAGTCTGGGTCCCCGCCTTCGCGGGGACACAAGAGGCCTTGCCACCGTATATGCAACCGCCTTCGCAATAATGTCTATACATTATCGTCGAAGGCTGCAATGATCGGCGCATGGCTGATCGTTTGTGGACCAACGCCCGACTCGCGACGATGACCGGCCCCGCGCTGGGCGTGGTCGAGCAGGGCGCGATCGCGTGCGAAGACGGCGTGATCACTTATGCCGGCCCCGCCGCCGGTGCGCCGCCCGCGCGCGCGACGATCGACTGCGCCGGGCGCTGGATCACCCCCGGGCTGATCGATTGCCACACCCACTTGGTCTATGCCGGCGATCGCGCGCATGAATTCGAGCTGCGCCTCGCCGGCGCCTCCTATGAGGAGATTGCGCGCGCCGGCGGCGGGATCGTCTCGACGATGCGCGCCACCCGCGCCGCGAGCGAGGACGATCTCGTCGCCGCCGCGCTGCCGCGGCTCGACGCCCTGCTTGCCGAGGGCGTAACGACGATCGAGATCAAATCGGGCTATGGCCTCGAACCCGCCAGCGAAGCGCGCCTGCTTCGCGCCGCACGCCGCCTCGGCGAGACCCGCGATGTCACGGTCACCACCACCTTCCTCGGCGCGCACGCGCTGCCGCCCGAATTTGCCGGCGACCCCGACGGCTATATCGCGCAGGTCTGCGACGTGATGCTCCCGGCGATCGCGCGCGACGGTCTCGCCGATGCGGTCGACGCCTTTTGCGAAGGGATCGGCTTCACCCCGGCGCAGACCGAACGCGTCTTCGCCGCCGCCGAACGCCACGGCCTCCCGGTCAAGCTCCACGCCGAGCAATTGTCGAACCTCCACGGCGCCGCGCTCGCCGCACGGCACAAGGCGCTCTCGGCCGATCATCTCGAATTTCTCGACGATGCGGGGATCGCCGCAATGGCCGCCGCCGGCACCGTCGCGACCCTGCTCCCCGGCGCTTATTACTTTACGCGCGAGACCGAATTGCCGCCGATCGCCGGCCTGCGCGCCGCGGGCGTGCCGATCGCGCTCGCCACCGACAGCAATCCCGGCACCTCGCCGCTAACCTCGTTGCTGCTCGTGCTCAACATGGGCGCCACCCTGTTCCGGCTGACCGTCGACGAAGTGTTGCGCGCGGTCACCGTCAACGCCGCCCGCGCGATCGGCCGCGCCGGTACGATCGGCACGCTCGAACCCGGCAAGCAATGCGACCTCGCGATCTGGAACGTCCAGCGCCCGGCCGAGCTTGTCTATCGCTTTGGTTTCAACCCCCTTCACACCCGTATTCGGAGAGGCAAGTGATCGTTCTTCACCCCGGCCATGTCCCACTGGCCGATTGGCGCACCATCTATCGCGGCGCCCCCGCCAAACTGGCCGAGAGCGCGCATCCGCGCATCGCCGAAAGCGCCGCCGCGGTCGCGCGGATCATCGCGCGGCACCAGCCCGTCTATGGCATCAACACCGGCTTCGGGAAGCTCGCCAGCGTCAAGATCGGTGACGAGGATCTTGCGACGCTCCAGCGCAATATCGTGCTGAGCCACGCCGCCGGCGTCGGCGCGCCCTCGCCCGCCGGCGTGGTGCGGCTGATGCTTGCGCTCAAGCTCGCCAGCCTCGGCGTCGGCGCCTCGGGCGTGCGCCCCGAGACGATCGCGCTGCTCGAAGCGATGCTCGCGCAGGATCTGCTGCCGGTGATCCCGTGCCAGGGCTCGGTCGGCGCGTCGGGCGATCTCGCGCCGCTCGCGCACATGGCCGCGACGATGATCGGCGCGGGCGAGATCGTCGTGGACGGCGCACCCCTCCCCGCCGCCGAGGCACTGGCCGGCGCCGGGCTCGCCCCGCTCGAACTCGGCCCGAAGGAAGGCCTTGCGCTGCTCAACGGCACGCAATTCTCCACCGCCAATGCGCTCGCCGGGCTGTTCGAGGCCGAGGGCGTGTTTCAGGCCGCTCTGGTCACCGGCGCGCTCTCGACCGAGGCGGCCAAGGGCTCGGACGCGCCGTTCGATCCGCGCATCCACGCGTTGCGCGGCCACGCCGGGCAGATCGCGGTCGGCGACGCGCTGCGCAACCTGATGACCGGCTCGGCGATCCGCGCCAGCCACCGCGAGGATGACCCGCGCGTGCAGGATCCCTATTGCCTGCGCTGCCAGCCGCAGGTGATGGGCGCCGCGCTCGATGTGCTGCGTCAGGCGGCGACCACCCTCGCCACCGAGGCGAACGGGGTCAGCGACAATCCGTTGATCTTCGCCGATACCGACGAGGCGCTGTCGGGCGGCAATTTCCACGCCGAGCCCGTCGCCTTCGCCGCCGACATGATCGCGCTCGCGATCTGCGAGATCGGCTCGATCGCCGAGCGCCGCATCGCGATGCTGGTCGATCCGGCCTTGTCGGGGCTCCCCGCCTTCCTCACCCCGCGCCCCGGCCTCAACTCGGGCTTCATGATCCCGCAGGTCACCGCCGCGGCGCTGATCAGCGAGAATAAGCAGCGCGCTTATCCCGCCTCGGTCGATTCGATCCCGACCTCGGCCAATCAGGAGGATCACGTCTCGATGGCCGCGCATGGCGCGCGCCGCCTGCTGGCGATGGCCGCCAATGCCGCGCATGTCATCGGTATCGAGGCGCTCGCCGCCGCGCAGGGCTGCGACTTCCATGCCCCGCTCACCTCGTCCGCCACGCTGGAAGCGGCGCGCGCCACGATCCGCGGCGAAGTCCCGACGCTCGCCGACGATCGCCATTTCGCGCCGGATATGGCCAAGGCGACCGCGCTGGTCACCTCGGGCACGCTGGTCGCGGCGAGCGGCGCGACGCTGCCGGGCGTGACGGCATGACGTCCTCCACAAAAACTTGCGCTCCCGCGAAGGCGGGAGCCCAGACTGGGTCCCCGCCTTCGCGGGGACACAAGATGGGGACCACCACCCCGGCGAAGGCCGGGGTCCAGCAGCGGGCCGGTCGTAACTGGGCCCCGGCCTTCGCCGGGGCGGGGCGGCGCGCGCGATGACCGATTTCGTTCACCTCCACCGCGGCAGCGCGCCGCTGATCGTCGCGATGCCGCATACCGGCACCGACCTCGCCGGGCTCGACGAGCATTTCGTCTCGCCGTGGCTCGCGCGCCGCGATGCCGATTGGCATATCGACCAGCTCTACGCCTTCGCCGCCGACTTGGGCGCGACGATCGTGCGCACCACGATCTCGCGCAGCGTGATCGACGCCAATCGCGATCCGTCGGGCGCGTCGCTCTATCCGGGGCAGGCGACGACCGAATTATGCCCCACCACCACCTTCGACGGCGAACCGCTCTACGTCGGCGCGGTCCCCGACGAAGCGGAGATCGCCCGTCGCCGCGAAGCTTATTTCGATCCGTACCACGCCACGCTCGCCGCCGAGATCGCCCGGCTGCGCGCGGCGCATCCCCGCATCGTGCTCTACGACGCGCATTCGATCCGCAGCCATATCCCGCGGCTGTTCGACGGCGATCTCCCGCAGTTCAACATCGGCACCAATAATGATGTGACCTGCGATCCCGCGCTTACCGCCGCGGTGTCCGCCGCCTGCACCGCCGACCAGGTCGTCAACGGTCGTTTCAAGGGCGGCTGGACCACCCGTCATTACGGCCAGCCGGGCGCGGGCGTCCACGCGATCCAGATGGAACTCGCGATCCGCGGCTACGCCCCCGAGCCCGCCGCGCCCGATGCGCACAATTGGCCCCCCGCTTTCGACCCCGCCTTTGCCGCGCCGCTGTCCACCACGCTGCGCAACGTCATCAACGCCTGTCTGGATTTTGCCCAATGACCCGTCTCGATCCTTCTCGCGTCATCAAGCCCGCCACCGGCACCACCTTGTCGGCCAAGAGCTGGCTGACCGAAGCGCCGCTCAGGATGCTGATGAACAACCTCCACCCCGATGTCGCCGAGCGCCCCGAGGAGCTGGTCGTCTATGGCGGGATCGGCCGCGCCGCGCGCGACTGGGAAAGCTATGACCGGATCGTCGAGACGCTGCGCGCGCTGGAGAACGACCAGACATTGCTGATCCAGTCGGGCAAGCCGGTCGGGGTGTTCCGCACCCACCCCGATGCGCCGCGCGTGCTGCTCGCCAACAGCAACCTCGTCCCCAAATGGGCGAATTGGGAGCATTTCGACGAATTGGATCGCAAGGGCCTGGCGATGTACGGCCAGATGACCGCCGGTTCGTGGATCTACATCGGCACCCAGGGCATCGTGCAGGGCACCTATGAGACGTTCGTCGAAATGGGCCGCCAGCATTATAACGGCGACCTGTCGGGCAAATGGCTCCTCACCGCCGGCCTCGGCGGGATGGGCGGCGCGCAGCCGCTCGCCGCGGTGATGGCGGGCGCGTCGTGCCTCGCGATCGAATGCCAGCAGAGCAGCATCGATATGCGGCTGCGCACCGGCTATCTCGATCGCGCGACGACCAGCCTCGATGAAGCGCTGGAGATCGTCATGACGTCGAAGGAGCCGATCTCGGTCGGCCTGCTCGGCAATGCCGCCGAGCTGCTCCCCGAAATCTACGCCCGCGGCATCCGCCCCGACCTCCTGACCGACCAGACCAGCGCCCACGACCCCGTCAACGGCTACTTGCCTGTGGGCTGGACCGTCGAGCGCTGGATCGCCACCCGCGAACAGGATCCGGCGACCGTCGCTGCGGCCGCGCGCGCCTCGATGGCGCAGCATGTGAAGGCGATGCTCGCGTTCAAGGCCGCCGGGGTGCCGACGGTCGATTATGGCAATAACATCCGCCAGGTCGCGCTCGACGAGGGGGTCAGCGACGCCTTCGCCTTCCCCGGCTTCGTCCCGGCCTATATCCGCCCGTTGTTCTGCCGCGGCGTCGGCCCGTTCCGCTGGGCGGCGCTGTCGGGCGATCCCGAGGACATCTACCGCACCGACGCCAAGGTGAAGGAGCTGCTCCCCGACAATAAGCATCTCCACCGCTGGCTCGACATGGCGCGCGAGCGCATCCACTTCCAGGGCCTGCCGGCGCGGATCTGCTGGGTCGGGCTCGGCGACCGTCACCGGCTCGGCCTCGCCTTCAACGACATGGTCGCCAGCGGCGAACTCAAGGCGCCGGTGGTGATCGGCCGCGACCATCTCGACTCGGGCTCGGTCGCCTCGCCCAACCGCGAGACCGAGGCGATGCGCGACGGCTCCGACGCGGTGTCGGACTGGCCGTTACTCAACGCGTTGCTCAACACCGCCTCGGGCGCGACCTGGGTGTCGCTGCACCACGGTGGCGGGGTCGGCATGGGCTATTCGCAGCATTCGGGGATGGTGATCGTCGCCGACGGCACCCCCGAGGCGGCGCGCCGGCTCGAACGCGTGCTGTGGAACGATCCCGCCACCGGGGTGATGCGTCACGCCGATGCCGGCTATGACATCGCGCTCGATTGCGCACGCGAGAAGGAACTCGATCTGCCCGCGATCCTGCGCTGATCTTCTTCTTTTCGTTACGCTTTTGCCCGTCGCGGTGCGCCGCGGCGGGCTTTTCTTTGTCCGCCGCGCGAGACTCACCGCGCGCGCTGAGATTTCAAGTCTGACGCATTATTACACATCGGTAATATATCAACTTTTGTCCCAAGGTAATACACGTCGAAACAACAAGTATATGAGGTGAAGCTGTCAACCGTGACAGGTTTGCAAGCCAGTGAAGCAGCCGGATTTTTGCGCCTTGCGCGTTCTTTCCTTCACCGCACTGCGCCCTATCATAACAGTTGTACGAGATATTGCGGTGAACCGAATTAACGGCGTTACCAACTAATCCTCCGGGTCAGTTAAACCGTCATGATATTGACGCATCTTCTTGGTGCGCTAATGACAGGCGCACCCAACCCACAGGAGCGCGGCATGTCCGAAGAATCGATCGACACCAACACCGTCGAACTCGCCACCGAATTGACGATCGCTTGGTTGTCCAATCCCAATACCCGCGCGTCGGGTGAGGATGTTCCGGCATTCCTCAAGAAAATGCACGAAGCGGTCTCCGGGCTTTCTTCGCAGGTCGAAACCACGACTGCACCGGAAGCGACCTCGGAACATGTTGCGGCGGTTTCCGTCCGCAAGTCGCTCGCGTCGAAGGATTTCATCATCTCGATGATCGACGGCAAGCCGTATAAGACGCTGCGCCGTCATCTCGCCGGCCAGGGTCTTACCCCGGCTGAATATCGCCAGCGTTATGGCCTGAAGCCGGATTATCCGATGGTTGCCGAAAACTATTCGGAAGCGCGCCGCGCGATGGCCAAGAAGATTGGCCTGGGCCGCAAGCCGGGCATGAAGCGCAAGACCGCCGAAGGCAACAGCCAGCCGGCCGCGCGGGGCCGTCGCAAGGCCGCTGCCGCCGACGAATAAGCGCCGACCCGCCGATCGGCCGCAGCCAGCGATCGATCGGTGCTGACCCTGAGAAGGGTATTGGCGCTCCTGTCGTTCAGCCGCCACGCTGGGTCGATCCCGACGTGGCGGCGAATGGCCCGCAGCGCGATCGCCCTACGACCTTCTACGCCACCTTCACCTTTCGCCCCGTTTCCCCCCGAACGGCGGCGTTGCGCGGTTGCCGCTCGAACCGAAGCGCCATATCTCCCCTGCCATGGGTGGAGTGACCGCAACGCGCGTTGAACACGATCTGGTGCGGCTGCCCGGCGGGCAATTCCGCATGGGATCGGATCGTTTCTATCCCGAGGAAGCGCCGAGCCGCATCGTCGAGATCGCGCCCTTCGCGATCCAGCGCGCCCCCGTCACCAATCGCCAGTTCGCCGCTTTCGTCGCCGACACCGGCTACGTCCCCGAGGCCGAACGCGCGCCCGACCCGGCGCTGTTTCCCGGCGCCGATCCGGCGCGGCTGAAACCGGGCGCACTCGTCTTCCGCCCGCTGCGCGCCGTCCCCGCGAGTTACGAGTGGCGTTTGTGGTGGAGCTATCGCCCCGGCGCACAGTGGCGCAAGCCGGAGGGCGACAAGACGGTGTTCGCCGGGCGGCTGGATCATCCGGTGGTCTCGGTCTGCCACACCGACGCGCTGGCCTATGCCGAATGGGCCGGGCTGCGGCTGCCGACCGAGGCGGAATGGGAATATGCCGCGCGCGGCGGGCTGGACGACAAGGATTATGCCTGGGGCGACGCGTTCGCCCCCGACGCCGCGAATATCTGGCGCGGCCCCTTTCCCGTCGCTGCCGACAAGGGGAAGGCGATCCGCACCACCCCGGTCGGGCGTTACCCCGCCAATGGCTTCGGGCTGGTCGACATGAT
>JAFKLV010000248.1 GCA_017304125.1 Sphingomonadales bacterium | reverse complement strand
TCGAGGAAGGCATGACCGCCGCGCAGGCGATCGGCGACGATACGCTGCAAAAGGAAGCGCAAGGCCGCGTCGTCCCCGACAGCTTCACCCACGGTACCTCGGCGCAGCGCCAGGCGTGGCTCAAGCGCGGGCTGGATACAGGCGATCCCGCGCAATGTGATACCTTCTCGGGGGCGATCTGAAGAAGGCGGGGTAACCGCTTGTAGGTACAGGCTTGTCACGCGTTCCGTCACCCCGGCCTTGAGCCGGGGTCCATCGGGAGGCAGGCGCGGAGCAAGCAGCTCTAACGGTAGAGCGCGCGGCACAATGGACCCCGGCTCAAGGCCGGGGTGACGGGGTGGATGGGGTCAGGAGACGTTGGCTCAGCCCCCGGCCCGCGCGGTCCAGATCCACGCCGATGCGGGGAAGGTCACCGCGCCGTCGCATTCGCGCTCGGCGAGAAATGCCCGCAGCCGCTCGCGCACCGGTCCGCGCGCTGCCGGTTCGATCGCGGCGAGCAACCGCGCCGCCGGGCCGATGCGCTGGAAGAAATAGAGCGCCTGCTCGACCGCATCCTCCCCTTCTCCCGCGCGATAGACGTAATCGACCAGTTGCGGATCGGCGGCCGAAAACCCGCCCTGTTCGAGCAACCCACGGGCGAATTGCGGATCGGAAAAGGCGAACGGTCCCGGCACATAACCGCCGTCAGCGGCCGCTGCAGGCGCCACCGCGCCTGCGGCCACCGCGATGTCCTTAGCCCAGGGATTGCGCGCGACATCCGCGAAACAGGAGAAGACCAACGCCCCGCCCGGCCGGATCGCGCCGCCGATCGCGCGGAATGCGGCTGCAGGATCGCCGAAGAACATCACCCCGTGGCGCGAGAAAGCGAGGTCGAAACGATCCTCACCGTGCGTCGCCAGCGCGAAATCGACGACATTGGCCGCCCGATAGTCGAGGTTGGCAAGGCCCTTCGCCCGCTCGCGCGCGACGGTGACGAGTTGTTCCGACAAATCGACCCCGGTGATCGCCAGCCCCGGCCGCGCCGCGGCGAGCGCGATCGAGGTCACGCCCGCGCCGCACCCCATATCGAGCGCACGCCCGCTTGCCGGCGCGACAGCGGCGATCGCCGCGTCGAGCGGCCCGGCGAGATCGGCAAAGCTCATGTCGTTCAGCCGCCATTCCTCGGCCCAGGTGTTGCCGTCCCGCCCCTGCCATTCCTGCGCGTTGGTCACCGCTCACTCTCTCCC
>JAFKLV010000269.1 GCA_017304125.1 Sphingomonadales bacterium | reverse complement strand
AGCCGCGCCGATCGAATATTTGCGCATCGCCCCGACCCCGTGGGTCAGCAGCAGCCAGCCCTCGTCGAGTTCGATCGGCGCACCGCAATTGCCGATCTGGACGAATTCCCACGGCTGCGAAGGCTTGAGGATCAGATCCCCATCGTCCCAATGCGTCAGATCGTCGGTCTTGAGCAGATAGAGGTTTTCCCCGTCCTGCCGGCCGATCGCCATATAGGTGCCGTCGACCTTGCGCGGGAATAGCGCGATCCCCTTGTTGCGCGCCGCAGTGCCGGTCATCGGCACGAGGTCGAACGCACGGAAATCCTTGGTCCGCATCAATTCGGACTGGATACGCAAACCGTTATAGGCGGTGTACGTCCCCAGCCATTCCAGCTCGCCGTCGTCATGCGTGAACTGGACGAGCCGCAGATCCTCCAGCCCCTTCGATTGCTCATCGGTGATCGGGAAGATCACCGTCCCCGACAGCGTCGAATCGCGGTGCCGATGAACCCGCACCGCCCCGGTCGGCGGGTGCTCCTCGTCCATATTCTTGGCATCGGCGGCGGTGGCGAAGGGCGGCTCGGGGGCGAGCTTCAGTTCGCGCCGCGCGGTGATGATCCCCTCGCGAAACGCGATCGAGGAGATATGCCCTTCGCCCACCGCGCGCAGCGACATCACGAAGCGCTGCGATCCCTTGGGCATCCCGCTCTGGTCGTGATGCGGCACCACGCTGGGGTTCATCAGCGCCGCCGCGGCATAGCTATATTCGAGGCAGAAATAGGCGCCGATCAGCTGGCGCTTCACATCGCCGATATTGGCGCTGTCCAGCTCATGCTGTGCCGCGATCTGATCGTAGCGCGCCATGAACACGCGCCGCGTCTGCCAGTGCCGCGCCTCGAAATCCTTGAGCACCGCCTCGAGCTGCTCACTGGCCTCGTCCTCGGTCATCTCGAGCACGACGCCGATCAGCCGCTGCGAACGGCTGATCCCCGAGCCGTTCGACTGCCAGCCGAGGTGAAACGGCCGCACCACGACACGCGATGGGTCGGCGTGCAGCCGCAACCGATGGTTGAAAATTTCCAAATCCCGCCTCGCCGTGTCGCCTCGTCGATGCGGCGCCCGCCGTCAGGCGACCGCGCGCTTCTGACCTGCCACGCCAGTGCCGCTCTTTGAAAGCCTTGAAATCGCGCAGGACGCCAATTGCAGCGCCAGAATCGATTCGGCCCCCTGATTGCGGTTGAGCCCGGTCGGCATCAGCCCGTCGAAGCACCCGCCGTCCGCCGCGGTCGCCAGCGGCAGATCGAGGTCGTTGCCGCCAAGGAACCAGCGATAGGCGCGGTTCGCCTCGTCGATCCACTTCGTCTCGCCGGTCGCGACAAAGGCAGCGGCGCATGCGTCGATCGTCGCCTGCGCCTCCAGCGGCTGCTGATCGAACGGCAGCGGATCGGCATAGACGCGCCCGAAGCTTTCGGTGCCCACCGCACGGAAATGCCCGCCCGGCGCGGTTTGCCGCGCGACGATCCAGTCGAGCGTCTCGATCCCGCAGGCGATCAGATCGTCGCGCCGCAATGCCAGACCGGCACGGATCATCGCCTCGGGCAGCCGCGCATTGTCGTAAGCAAGGACGATCTCGAACCATTGCCAGTCGGGCCGGCTGGCATGATCGAGCAGCGCCAGATGCTCGTCAGGAAAGCGCTCGAGGATCGCGCGCGCCAGCGGATGGCCGGGGGACGCCTCCAGCATCGCCGCCGCGCCGAGCATCGCGAACGCCTGTGCCCGCACGCTGGCGAGATCGAGCCCCAGGCTGGCGGTATCGCCGAACAAGGCGGACGCCCAGTCGCGATGCTTATGCTCCTGCGCATCGCGCGCGGTGACGCCAAGCGCCCACAAGGTCCGGCCGTTCGAATCGTCCGACCCCTCTTCCTCGCACCACGTCCGGTCGAAATTCATGAAGTTGCGGAACCGGCGCTTGTCCGGGTTCCACGCATATTGGACGAACGACGCATAGATCGTCATCCATTTGTCGCGCACCGCAGTGTCGAGCCCGTCGATCGCGCTCATCAACATCAGCGCGCGCGCGTTGTCGTCGATGCAATAGCCGTGGCGGCGATCGGGCACCGAATAGATCGCATGCTGGTACATCCCGGTCGCATCGCTCATCCGCTGGACCGCGCCGAGATCGGGCGCCAGCGGCGTCGCGGGGGCGCTGCTTTTGGTCAGCCGCTTGGGCTTTGCGGAAATCGCCGCCTCGATCTCGCTCATCGCGCGCTCGGCGAGCCGCGGCCAGATCATCGTCCGGCCACGGGCATAGGCGCGCGCCGAAAGCTGCGTGCGCGCCTCCTCGCTATCGAGCAGGCGATTGATCTCGCGCGCAAACCCCGCCGAATCGCGGAAATCGACCAGCACGCCATGGCCGTCCGCCAATATCTCCGAGGCATGAACATAAGGGGTGGAAATCACCGGCTTGCCCACGCCGACGGCATAGCTCAGCGTCCCGCTCGTGATCTGTGTCGGGTTGAGATAGGGGGTGACGTAAAGGTCCGCCGCCTGCAGGTAATCGATCAGTTCGTCATGCTCGACGAAGGCGTCGATGAACGACACACGGTTCGCCACGCCCTTTTCCCACGCCAGTTCCTGCAATCCCTCGCGATAGGTTTCGCCCTCGCGCGCGACCAGATTGGGGTGCGTCGCGCCGAGCACGACATAGAGCGCGTCGGGATGCCGCGCGCTCACCTCCGGCATCGCGCCGATCACGGTTTCGAGCCCCTTGCCCGGCGCGAGCAGCCCGAAGGTGAGGATCACCTTGCGCCCTTCCCAGCCGAAGCGCGCCTTGAACCGCGCCGGCTCGGCCAATGCCCGATCCGGAACGCCATGCGGGATCGTGACGATCGTCCGCGGATCGGCGCCGTAGACGCGGCGCAATATCTCCTGCCCGCGCGCCGCCATCACGATCACGCGCTGCGCCCGGCGCAACAACCCTTCCATCACAGCGCGCTGATGCGAGTCGGGATTTTCCAGCACGGTATGCAGCGTCACGATCAGCGGCAGGGTGGTGCGATCGAGCAGCGAAAGGATATATTCACCGGCCGCGCCGCCGAAAATGCCATATTCGTGCTGGAGCCAGATCGCCTGCGCACCCGAAGCCTCGATCCGGCGCGCGGCGTCGATATAGGCAGCGCGATCCTGCTCGGGGATCGCCGCGGTCACCTCGGGGGGATAATCATAGCTGCCGGGATGATCGTCCATCGCATAGACGTCGACTTTGACGTCAGGAAAACGATCGCCCAGCGCGCGGAACGTATCGGTGGTGTATGTTGCCAGCCCACATTTCCGCGGCAGGAAATTACCAATTAACGCAATATGTTTGACGCCACCGCGACCCACGGCCGCGTCCAGAACTTCTCCTGCCATTGCCTCGCCTTCGCTAATCGCAAGCGGCGGGCGTTCACCCGCCAGACAGGATTAGAAACCGGCGAGGCGGGTGTTGGTTGCAATATTGTGCGGCGCAACAGTCACCGACTCGGCGAGCTGCGATCAACCGCGCCCGCGATACGGCGGAACACCCTGATCGGGCAGCCAAAGTTCGGCCGGCGGGGCGCCGGTTTGCCAGAATACGTCGATCGGAATGCCGCCACGCGGATACCAATAGCCGCCGATCCGCAGCCACACCGGCTTCATCTCCTCGGCCAGCCGCTCGCCGATCCCGACGGTGCAATCCTCATGGAATGCCGCATGATTGCGGAATGCGCCGAGGAACAGCTTGAGCGACTTGGATTCGACGATCGTTTCGCCGGGGACGTAATCGATCACCAGATGCGCGAAATCGGGCTGGCCGGTCACCGGACAAAGCGAAGTGAACTCCGGCGCCACGAAGCGCACCGCATAGATGCGCCCGGGGCGCGGATTGGGAACGTAATCGAGCGTCGCCTCTTCCGGGGAAGCGGGAAGCGCGCTGGTCTTGCCGAGATGCAGTGTCATGCGGCGCGAGATAGGCGCGGATCGGCGGTAACGCCACTCCCTCCCGGCGACGGGGCCAATTCCCCAGTCTCCCACGCATCGTCACCCAGGCTCAAGGCCGGGGTGACGGAGATTCTAGCCAGCCTCAATGCTTCTTCGCCTTCTTCGGCGGCGCGCCCTTGACCAGCGAGGTGAGCTGGCAACGCTGGTCGCGGACGATCAGCGTGGCATAGCGATCGAGCGTATCGGTGCCGCGCGTCTCCACCCCGATCCGCTCGGCGAAGGGCAATTGCGTGCATGGGCCCATCAATTGCCCGTGATACCAGTCGAAGCCGTTGACCTGGAGATAGACCGCGCTGTCGCCGTCGGCGCGAAAATCGCTGATGTTGCGACCGGCGAAGGGCACGCTGACCTCCTTCGCATCACTTCCCCCCGGGGCTGCGCCCGCCTGCGCATTGGTCGCCAGCGCGAACATTGCAATGGCTGCGAATATGCCGGGTTTGATCATGATGCTCACTCCAGTTCTGCCGGCATGATCATTGCTTAATCACTGTTTACCGAGCCTGAATTGCGCGCCCGCCGCGCCGCGCTAAGGAAGGCGGATGGATTCGCTCGTCTCTACCGAATGGCTCGCCGAGGCGCTTGGCGCCGCCGATCTGCGCATCGCCGATTGCTCATGGTTTCTTCCCGGCGAAGGACGCGACGCAGCAGCCGATTATCATGCGGCGCATATTCCCGGCGCGGTGTTCCTCGATCTCACCGATATCGTCGACAGCGCGCATCCCGCGCCGATGATGCTGCCGCCGCCGGAGAAATTCGCCAGCCGGATGGCAAAGCTCGGGCTCGGCGACGGCGTGCGCATCGTGCTCTACGACGATTCGCCGCATCACACCGCCGCGCGGGCGTGGATGATGCTGCGCAGTTTCGGCGTGCCCGATGTCGCTATCCTCGACGGCGGGCTCGGCAAATGGCGCGCGGAAGGCCGCCCGCTTTCCGCCGACACGGTGACGCCGCGCACCCGTCACATGACCCCACGCGCGCAGGGCGTCGGGGTGCGCGATATCGCCGCGATGCGTGAGAACCTGTCGACCCGTGCGGCGCAGGTCGTCGACGCGCGCTCCCCCAGCCGTTTTGCCGGCGAGGAGCCGGAGCCGCGCCCCGGCGTGGTGCCCGGCCATATCCCCGGCTCGATCAACATGCATTATGCGCGCTTCTTCAACCCGGACGGCACCTGGCGCGCGGCGGCCGAGCTCGCCCAGCTCTTCGCCGCGGAGGGCATCGATCTCGACCGCCCGCTGATCGCGACCTGCGGCTCGGGGGTCACCGCCTCGATCGTCGCCTTCGCCGCGCACCGTCTTGGGCATGATGCGGCGGTCTATGACGGCAGCTGGGCCGAATGGGGCGGCACCCCCGATACCCCGAAGGAGACCGGGCGATGAGCGACCGCCCCGACAAGATCGGCGACGCCACCCGCGTCGTCTCCGCCGGGCGTCGCGCGGAATGGACCGGCGGCGTGGTCAACACGCCGGTCTGGCGCGCCTCGACGATCCTTTACGACAATGTCGCCGAACTGCGCGCGCGCGCCGGGCGCGACACCCACCACCGCTTGTTCTACGGCCGGCGCGGCACCCCGACGCAATGGAGCCTTGCCGACGCGCTGACCGAGCTGGAGCCGGGCGCCGAGGCGACCTTCCTCTATCCCTCGGGCGTCGCGGCGATCGCCGCGGCGTTGCTCGCCGTGCTGTCGCCGGGTGACGAATTGCTGCTGGTCGATTCGGCCTATGATCCGACGCGTGGGCTGGCCAACGGCCTGCTCAAGCGGATGGGCATTGCGACGCGCTATTATGATCCGCTGATCGGCGCCGGCATTGCCGATCTGATCGGCGAGCGGACCAAGGCGATCTTCATGGAAAGCCCGGGCAGCCTCACCTTCGAGGTGCAGGACGTGCCGGCAATCGTCGCGGCGGCGAAGGCGCGCGGCGTGGTGACGTTGCTCGACAATACCTGGGCAACCCCGCTCAATTTCCGCGCGATCGAGCGCGGGGTCGATTATACGATCCTCGCCTGCACCAAATATGTCGTCGGCCATTCGGATGTGATGCTGGGCTCGGTGACCGCCGCCGAGGGGCGCTTTGCCAAATTGCGCGACACCAGCCACCAGCTCGGCCAGTTCGCCAGCCCGGACGATGCGTGGCTCGGCAGCCGCGGGTTGCGCACGATGCAGTTGCGGCTCGAACGCCACGAGCAAAGCGCGCTCGCGATTGCGCGCTGGCTCGAGGCGCGGCCGGAAGTGGCGCGCGTGCTCCACCCCGCGCTCCCCTCCTGCCCCGGTCACGACGTGTTCGCGCGCGATTTTGCCGGATCGAGCGGGCTATTCTCGTTCGTGCTCAACGGCGGCGGCGAGCAGGAACGCGCCGCGCTGATCGACGGGCTCGATCATTTCGGGATCGGCTATTCCTGGGGCGGCTTCGAATCGCTCGCGATCCCGGTCGATCCCGAGAAATATCGCACGGCAACCACGCCCGATTTCACCGGACCGATCGTCCGGCTGCAGATCGGGCTTGAGGATGTGAACGACCTGATCGCCGATCTCGAACGCGGACTGCAGCGGTTCAGCGCGGCGCGGGGGTAAAGCCACTCCGTCACCCCGGCCTTGAGCCGGGGTCCATCGGGAGGCAGGCGCGGAGCAAGAAGCTCTAGCCGCAGGGCATGCGGCACAATGGACCCCGGCTCAAGGCCGGGGTGACGGAATTACTTCGGCGTCGCGGCGCGTGCGTCCTGCCCGTCGCCTTCCGGTGCGGCGACGATATCGCGCGTCGTCTGCCCCTTGTCGACCACATTGGTCTTGGGGTCGCCGACCGCCGAGCGGATGCCCGGCGCAGCGTCGCCCGCCTTGTTCACCACTGCCGCTTCGGCCGCAGCGCGCGGCGCGGTGCCGAACAACGCCTCGAGCGTCTGCGCCTGATTGCTGCTGTTGGCCTGCACCCGCGCCGCGCCCGGCGTCGGCGGCACCAACGCGAAATCGGGCGGGATCATCAGCGAGGGCTGACGGGCGACCGCGAACTCGTCGGGGCGCGCCCGATCGTAGCCGCGCTTGCCGCAACCGGCGAGCAAGGCGAGCGCGGCAATGCCGGCTCCGGCGACGACGATCTTACGCATTATCGATTCTCCACAGGGTTGCCGGGCTTGTCGCGCATCAGAAGCGCGCGCGCCAGCACGATCAACACACCAATCGTAATCGCCGCATCGGCGACGTTAAAGACCAAAAACGGGCGCCATTCGCCGAAGTGCAGATCGGCAAAGTCAACCACATAGCCGAAGCGCACGCGATCGAGGATATTGCCCAGCGCGCCGCCCAGCACGAGCCCGAGCGCGATCTGATCGGCGCGGTTCTTCTCGCGCCACATCCACACCACCACGGCGACCGCGATCGCCCCGGTCATCACGACCAGCGCCCAGCGCCCGATCTCGCTTTCCGCGCGCAGCAGGCCGAGGCTGACCCCGACATTCTGGACGAAACGCAGATCGAAGATCGGCAGGATTTCGCGCACCGCGCCGAGATAGTCGATCCCGAGCGGCCCGGTGATGATCCACTTCACCAGCTGATCGACGAGGAACAGCACCAGTGCCGTCACCAGCCCGAGCCTGGGAAGCCCGCGCATCACGCGTCCACCTCGCCGACCACCGCAGCGCAGCGCGCGCACAAACCGTCATCCTCGGTCACTTCCGGCAGCAGCCGCCAGCAGCGGCCGCATTTGTGATAATCGGTGCGCGTCACGGTCACTTCATCGCCGGGCGATACCTTCGCCACGATGAACGCTTCCGCCAGAGCATCGGCATCGAGCGGCAATTCGGGCACCGTCACATCGGCCTCGAGGCTCGAACGGACGATCTTCTCGCGCCGCAGCGGCTCGATCGCCTCGGTCACCCGCACGCGCAGCGCACGGATCGCCAGCCAGCGCTGGCTGACGTCCTCGCCGGCCTCGGCGGGCAGTTCGGGCCAGTCGAGGAAATGCACCGACCCGTCCTCGCTCGGGAAGCGCGTCTGCCACACTTCCTCGGCGGTGAAGGTCAGCACCGGTGCCGCCCAGCGCACGAGCGCGTGGAACAGCACATCGAGCATCGTGCGATAGGCGCGCCGCGTCGTATCCGTATGCGCGTCGCAATAGAGCGAATCCTTGCGGATATCGAAGAAGAACGCCGACAGATCCTCGTTCGCGAAATCGCTCAGCAACCTTGTGTAGCTGTTGAAGTCGAAATCAGCGATCGCCTGACGAAGCTGCTTGTCGAGCGCGTGGACGAGGTGGAGCATATAGCGCTCCAGCTCGGGCCATTCGGATACCGGCAGCCGCTCGGCCTCGTCGAACCCGTCGAGCGCGCCGAGCAGGTAGCGGAAGGTGTTGCGCAGCTTGCGATATTGATCCGCGACCCCGGCGAGGATCTCCTTGCCGATGCGGTGATCCTCGGTGAAATCGACCGACAGCGCCCACAGGCGCAGGATATCCGCGCCATATTCCTTCATCAGGTCGAGCGGATTGACCGTGTTGCCGAGCGACTTGGACATTTTCATGCCCTTGGCGTCCATCGTGAAGCCGTGGGTCAGCACCGCATTATAGGGCGCACGACCCCGCGTGCCGCAGCTTTCCATCAGCGACGACTGGAACCAGCCGCGATGCTGGTCCGACCCTTCGAGATACAGATCCGCCGGCCAGTGCAATTCGGGCCAGCGCCCGCTTTCGAGCACGAAGGCGTGGGTGCAGCCCGAATCGAACCACACGTCGAGAATGTCGGTAACGCGCTCGTAATCGGCCGGATCGTAATCCGGGCCGAGCAGCGCGGGGGCCGCTTCCTCGCTCCACGCATCGACGCCCTCGGCACGGAAGGCTTCTACGATCCGCGCATTGACCGCCGGATCGCACAGATATTGCCCGCTCTTGCGATCGACGAACAAGGCGATCGGCACGCCCCACGCGCGCTGGCGCGAGATCACCCAGTCCGGGCGGCCCTCGACCATCGCGCCGATGCGGTTACGACCCTTTTCGGGAACGAAGCGCGTCGCGGCGATCGCGGCGACCGCGGTTTCGCGCAGGGTCGCGCCGCCCTCGATCGGCCGGTCGACCGCGATGAACCACTGCGGGGTGCAGCGGAAGATCACCTTCGCCTTGGAGCGCCACGAATGCGGGTAGCTGTGGACGAAATCGTCGGTCGCAGCGAGCAACGCGCCGGCCGCGCGCAGGTCCGAACAGATCGGGCCGTCGCTGGCGGTGAACTTCTTGTTGATGACGCTGCCCTGCCCGCCGAGCCACGCCCAATCCTCGCGGTAGAAGCCGCCCGCATCGACCGCGAACACCGGATCGATGCCATTCGCCTTGCACAGCTCGAAATCGTCCTCGCCGTGATCCGGCGACATATGGACGAGCCCGGTGCCCGCGTCGGTGGTAACGAAATCGCCGGCGAGGAACGGACGCGGCTTGGCGAAGAAACCGCCAAGCTGGTGCATCGGGTGCCGCGCGACCGCGCCGGCGAGTTGCGCGCCAGTCCCGCGCCATACGACACCACCGCTCCGGCCGACCCGTGCTTGGAAGGGACCGATCAATTGCTCGGCAACCAGATACCGCGTGCCATCGAGGTCGAGCGCGACGTAATCGATCTCGGCCCCATAGGCCAACGCCTGATTGACCGGTATCGTCCACGGCGTCGTCGTCCAGATCACCGCATGCGCGCCGACCAGTTCGGGCGCGCCCGGCGCCTCGACGATCTCGAACGCCACGTCGATCTGGGTCGAGGTGATGTCCTCATATTCCACCTCGGCCTCGGCCAAGGCGGTCTTTTCGACCGGGGACCACATCACCGGCTTGGCGCCGCGATAGAGCTGGCCGGTTTCGGCGAATTTCATCAGCTCGGCGACGATCGTCGCCTCCGCCGCGAAATCCATCGTCAGATAGGGCTTGTCCCAATCGCCGTTGATGCCGAGCCGCTTGAGCTGCTCGCGCTGGGTGTTCACCCAGTGCTGCGCATAGGCGCGGCATTCGGCGCGGAATTCGCGCGCCGGCACCTCGTCCTTGTTGCGCTTCTTCTTGCGATATTCTTCCTCGACCTTCCATTCGATCGGCAGGCCGTGGCAATCCCAGCCGGGAACATAAGGCGCGTCCTTGCCCAGCAACGACTGGGTACGGACCACCATGTCCTTGAGGATATGGTTGAGCGCATGGCCGATATGCATATCGCCATTGGCATAGGGCGGGCCGTCATGGAGAATAAACTTCTCGCGCCCGGCACGCTGCTCGCGCAGCCGCTGGTACAGGCCCAGCTTCTGCCAGCGTTCCAGAATCGCCGGTTCCTTCTGCGGCAGGCCGGCTTTCATAGGAAAGTCGGTCTTCGGCAGGAAGACGGTGTCGCGCCAGTCGCGCTTCGGGGTATCGGATGCGTCAGCCATGAGTGCGCGCGGCATTAGCGCGGGAAAAGAGCCGCGTCATGCCCCATCGTTAGATGTTGTTTGAGTGGGCCGTCCGCAAGCCCCCCGCCCGTCATTCCCGCGGCGGCGATGCCGGTCAGCCGGCAGCAAGGATCGCGCGGGCGCGGTCGCAATCCGCCGCCATTTGCGTGATCAAAGCGTCGAGCGAGTCGAACTTCGCCTCGGGGCGGAGATATTCGATCAGTTCGACCTCGATCATCTGATCGTAGAGGCTGCCGCTGAAATCGAAGAAATAGGGTTCGAGCAATTCCTTGGGCGGGTTGAAGCTCGGCCGGATGCCCAGATTCGCCGCCCCATCGAGCACGCGCCCGTCGGGCAGATGCCCGCGCACCGCATAGATGCCATAGGCCGGGCGAAGATAATTGCCCATGTCGATATTGGCGGTGGGGAAGCCGATCTCGCGCCCCACCTTGTCGCCATGCTGGACCCGGCCGGCGATCGCCCACGGCCGGGTGAGCAGCCGCGCCGCCTCACGCGGGTTGCCGGTACGTAGCGCATCGCGGACGCGGCTGGACGACGCCGGCGTGCCGTCGAGCATCACCGCCCCCACCGTCGCATCGGTAAAGCCATAGCGCCGCCCGAATTCGGCTATTGCGGCGGCGTCGCCGCTCTTATTGTGACCGAAGGTGAAATCGTCCCCCGTCACCACGCCTGCCACGCCGAACAGCCCAACCAGCCGCTCGCGGACGAAATCCTCCGCCTCCAGCGCGGCGAGCGCGGCGTCGAAGTGGAAGACGATCATCCCGTCGACCCCCGCCGCGGCGAACAGGCGCTCGCGCTGATCGAGCGTGGTCAGCCGGAACGGGGGAATATCCGGGCGGAAGTGACGCACCGGGTGCGGATCGAAGGTCGCGACCAGCGCCGGGCGCCCCTCGGCACGCGCCTGATCGACCGCGCGGCCGACCACTGCCTGGTGCCCGAGGTGGAATCCGTCGAAATTGCCGAGCGCGACGATGCCCCCTCGAAGGTGCGGCGGAATCGCCGAGCCGCCGTCCAGCCGCTCCATGCCGCGCGCCTTAGGGATAGCCAAAGCGGACGGCAATGGCCGAGTCATCGTTCAGCCGTACGCACCAAGGTTTCGAACCGCCCGTCGGCGATACGTATCTCGTTGAAGCTCGGCGGAGTCTTGCGCAGCCGGGTCGAGAGCGTCCCGGCGCCGATCAGCCGCATCCGCCCGTAAGCCACGTCGAACGGATCGTGGACATGCCCCGACAATACCGCATCCGCCCCCGCCTCGGCCAAAGCCGCCAGCGCGCGCGCGCCGTGCCGCGTCCGCCCCGAGCCGGTGGTCGGCCCCTCGATTAGCGGATGATGCCCGGCGACGAAGATCAGATCGCCCTTCGGCGCCGCCGCGACCAGCGCCAGCGCGTCGTCGAGCGAGCGCCGCGCGACGCGCCCCTTCGACTGGTTGAGGCGAAGCTGCGCGCGCGAGATCGTCTTGATCGGCACGATCGTCACCCCGGGGATCGCCAGCGGGCGCTCGATCATCTTTTCCGCCGCGCCATAACGACGATAGGGCGTGAACAGCCGGCCCAGCGGGTCCCAATAATAAGGGATATCGTGGTTGCCGATCTCCAGCGTCACCGGCACGCCGAGCGCGCGCAGCCAGCGCCCCCCGGCCTCGAACTCGCTCGGCCGCGCGCGCATCGTCAGGTCGCCGGTCATCACCACCGCATCGGGCTGCTCCGTCGCGACGCAGGCCGCGAACCACGCCAGCGCCGCCGGGTCCTCCGCGCCGAAATGCAGATCGCTGACGTGAAACAGCCTGATCGTCACGCACGCTCCTCTGTTGCGCGTTAATCAAAACGGCTTAGACGCCTTTGCAACGATAGCAAGAATGCGATGGAGAGGCCGTGAGCGAGATCGCGACGATGCTGACCGACGCGATCGAGCGGCTGCTCGACGCGCGGCTCGACGATTCGACCATGCACGCCGCGCGCACCGGCAGCTGGCCGGGCGAGCTATGGGCCGCGCTGGAAGAACAGGGCGTGCCGCTCGCGCTGGTGCCCGAGGATGCCGGCGGGTTCGGCGTCGATCCGCGTGAGGCGCTCGACCTCATCCGGCTGTTCGGCCGCCACGCCGTCCCGCTGCCGCTCGGCGAAACGATGCTCGCGAACGCCGCGCTGACCGAGGCGGGGCTGCCACTGGCGGACGGGCCGGCCGCATTGGTGCCATTCGACGGCGCAACGCGCGTCGCCTGGGGTCGCGATTGCTGGACATTCGTGGTCGAAACTGCGGACGGCATCGCCCGTGTCACCGACGCGACACTCGACCATGCAGCCAGCAACGTCGCCGGGCTGCCGCGCGATGCGATGCGCTTTCCCGCGCCAGGCCACAGCACGCCGATCGCCGGCAATCTCATCGAGCGCGGGGCGCTGGTCCGCGCGCTGCAATGCGCCGGCGCGCTCGAACGCGTGCTGGAACTGACCGTCGCGCATGTCTCCGAACGCGTCCAGTTCGGGCGGCCGCTGGCGAAATTCCAGGCGATCCAGCAGGAAC
>JAFKLV010000247.1 GCA_017304125.1 Sphingomonadales bacterium | reverse complement strand
ATGACGCAATCGGTCGCCGATGCCGGCGGCGCGGCCTTCTTCGATTTCTTCATCCTCAGCGATTCGAGCGAACTGCACGGCAAGCTCGAGGAAGCCGCCTGGGCGAAGCTCGCGCCGGATGCGCCGATCCCGGTCTATTACCGGCGACGTGTCCAGAATGTCGGCAAGAAGCCGGGCAATGTCGCCGAATGGGTGCGGCGGTTCGGCGGCGCCTATGCGCAGATGATCGTGCTCGATGCGGACAGCCTGATGAGCGGCAGCGCGATGCTCGGCATGGCCGCGATCATGGAAAGCAAGCCGACCGTCGGGCTGCTGCAGACCGTGCCGATGATCATCAACGCGCGCACCGCCTTCCAGCGCTGGATGCAGTTCGCGACCTGCGCTTATGGCCCGATCTCCTCGGCCGGGCTGCTGTGGTGGTCCGGCTCGGAGGCCAATTTCTGGGGGCATAATGCGATCATCCGCACCCGCGCCTTCGCCGAATGCTGCGGCCTGCCCGATCTGCCCGGCGCGCCGCCGTTCGGCGGGCTGATCCAGAGCCACGACATGGTCGAGGCGGCGCTGCTGCGGCGGCGCGGCTGGGCGGTGCATATGGTGATGATCAACGGCAGCTATGAGGAATTCCCACCGACGATCATCGATCACGCGATCCGCGATCGCCGCTGGGCGCAGGGCAACCTCCAGCATTTGCGGCTGCTCGATTCAGCCGGCTTCCACTGGACGAGCCGGCTGCATCTGCTGATCGGCGCATCGGCCTATCTCACCTCGCCGGCGTGGCTGCTGCTGATCATGGCCGAAATCGCACAACGCCTGCTCGGGCTGCACGATGCGATCGTCGAGGGGCCGCCCGCCGCGGTACTGGCGGTGACCCTGTTGTGCCTGTTCGGCCTCAAGGCGCTGGGGGTGACCTGGGTGCTGGCGGACGGCGATCGCCGCCGCAGCTTCGGCGGCGCCGCAGCGGTGGTCAAATCGGCGGTCCTGGAGATCCTGCTGGCGATCCTGCTCGCCCCGGTGACGATGGTCACCCAGACCAAGGCGATGATCGGGCTGCTGCTCGGCGTTCCGTCGAACTGGGCGGTGCAGAGCCGCGAAACCAGCGGGATTCCGCTGCGCGAGGTGTTGCCCAAGGTGCGCGAGCATCTTGCGCTGGCCGCCGGTTTCATCGTCGTCGGGGTGATCGATCCGGTGCTCGGGCTGTGGCTCTCGCCGGTGATCGCGGGGCTGCTCG
>JAFKLV010000268.1 GCA_017304125.1 Sphingomonadales bacterium | reverse complement strand
GGCGATCGCCTATGACCGCCTCGGCTTCGGCCGATCGGACCCGAACCCCCAAAAGCTGCGGCCCGATTTCGTGCAGGACGAAGCACACACCGGGCTGCGCCATATTCGCGCAGCCTTCGCGATCGATCGCATGATCCTCTTCGGTCACAGTGTGGGCGGCGGCATGGCGATCGCCGCGGGCGCCGCATTCGCCGACGCAACCGACGCAATCGTCACCCTCGCCGCGCAGGCGTTCGTCGAGGATCGCACGATCGCCGGAATCGAGCAGGCGCGCGACGCATTCCAGAAGGACGGGCAGGTCGAACGGCTGGCGAAATATCACGGCGACAAGGCGCGCTGGGTGCTCGATGCGTGGATCGAGACCTGGCTTTCACCCGCCTTCGCGCATTGGTCGCTCGACGATGATTTGCGCCGGCTCCGCTGCCCCGTTCTCGCGATCCACGGCGATCAGGACGAATATGGCTCGCGCGCGCATCCCGATCGGATTGCCGCGCTGGCCGGGGGCACCGCGCAGGAGGTGTTGCTCGCCGGCTGCCACCATATGCCGCATCGCGAAATGCCGGATGACGTGCTCCGGCTGATCGGCGGGTTCGTGCGCAATCTGTAACCGCCTCAATGGCGAACCGGCGCCGCCCCCGCGTGCGAACAGCGCAGTCGCACGATCGCGCGCAGCCCCGGCCGCGCGTCCGCCAGTTCGATCTCGCCCTGATGAAGCCGCGCGATCGCCTGAACCAGCGGCAGGCCCAGCCCGTGCCGCGATTGGCTGCGGCTGCCGCCGAGCCGGACGAAGCGGCGCAGCGCGGCTTCGCGATCGGCCGCGCCTATGCCGGCGCCGTCATCGGTGACGGTCAGCACGATCTCGTCGTCATACCGGTCGACCGCCACCGTCACATTGGTGCCGGCCGGGTTATGATTGATCGCATTCTCGATCAGATTGGTCATCGCCTGCGAGAGCAGTTCGGGATCGCCCTCGAGCACGATATCGGGCGCGATCGTCGATAACAGGCGACACCCCCGGTCTTCGGCGACCGCGCCATAGCTGTCGACGATCATCGTCGCTTGCTGGCTGAAGTCGAAGGGTCGGAAATACCGGCGCACCGTGCCGGCTTCGACTTCGGAAATCCGCAGCAAGGCCGAGAACAGCGACAGGATACGCTCGCTATCGTCGATTGCCGCATCGACCGTTTCATAGCCGATCGATCCCGGCGGCAGCTGTTCGAGCGCTTGCTCCAGCCGGTTCTGCAAATGGGTGATCGGGGTGCGCAGTTCGTGCGCGACGTCGCTCGAAACCTGCCGGAGATTGCCGATCAGCGCCTCGATGCGGCTGAACATCGAGTTGAACGTCGTGGCGAGCTGATCCAGTTCGTCGCCATGCCCGCTCAGCTCGATCCGCGACTCGAGCCGCCCGGCGATGATCGCCACCGCGGTGCGGTTCATCAGATCGAGCCGGCTGCGCAGCGCGCGCTCGAACAGCAATCCGCACCCGACCGCCAGCGCGATCAGCACCAGCAGCGCCACCGCGAAGAGAATCGCCGTGGTGCGCAGCAGCGCCGCCGCCGGGGACATATTGGTCGCGACGGTCAGCCGCAGCCCGTCCACCTCCGCGGTCAGCGCGCGGACCGGAACCTGCTGCCCGCGATCGTCGTCGAGCAGGATATCGTGCCAGCCGGCGGCAAGCGCAGGATCGCCGGGCTCGCCGAACAGGCGCCGCCCGGCGGGGTCCATCAGGATATAATCGAACCCGCCGCCGCCGCGCTCCTCGCTCTTCTCGATCGCCTTCAGCAGCGCGGCGGTGCCGCTATATTTCTTGAGATGGCGCAGGCTGCCCATCTCGGTCTCGATCCGCGCGTCGATCTGCTCCGCGATCGCGCCGCGCCCGGCGACATAAGCGATGCATCCCAACAGGACCGCCGAAACGATCAGCCCGCCGACGAACAGCAGGGTGATCTGGCGCGCCGCCCGCGCCCGCCTAGGCCTCATGCCGCAGCCTGTAGCCGACCCGCCGCGTCGTCTGGATCGCATCGGTGGCAAAGCCCGCGTTGAGCTTCTGACGCAGCCGGCTCATATGCGTCTCGACGATGTTGGTGTCCGGGTGGAAATGGAAATTCCAGACGTTTTCCAGCATCATCGCCTTGGACACATAGCGCCCTTCGTGCAGCACGAGCTGCTCCAGCAGCTCGAATTCGCGCGGATGCAGCGTGATCCGGCGGCCCGCGCGCCACGCCTCGCGGCGGCGGCGATTGATCGTCACCGAAGCGAAGGCGCAGACATCCTGAAACGCGCCGCGCGATCGGCGGAACAACGCGTCGATGCGCGCGATCAGCTCAGCCTGCGCAAAGGGTTTGACCAGATAATCATCCGCCCCGTGGCGTAGCCCCTCGACCCGATCCTCGATCGAGCCCAGCGCGGTCAGCATCAGCACGGGGTCGGTAAAACCCGATTTTCGCAACGTATCGACGACCGACGCGCCATCGCCATCGGGCAGGATGCGATCGACGACCAAGAGATCGAAGTGACCGTTCTTGGTCTCCACCAATCCCGCTTGCCCCTCGGCGACATGCCGCACCTCATGCCCGGCGGCGGAGAGGCAACCGACGATATAATCCGCGATGGCGATATCGTCTTCGATCAGAAGCAAGCGCATCGCGCGATTCTGGTGCCCTAATGTTACATTTTTTAGACAGGCCGGCGCCGGCCCGCACCGATCGGCCGCGAAGATAAAATTATCCCAAGGTTAAGCGTGCAAGGCGGATCTGTAACAGATCCGTCATGCCGCCTTCCTAGCCGCCGCCGCGAGACCGGCGGGGCTGCCCCGTCATTCGGTTCGATCACGATCTCGGGGGGTAAAAAATGCACGCCATACGCAGTCGTCGCGGTTCCTTCACGCTGGCCGCTTCCGTCCTGACGATCGCGCTGGTCGGCGCGATCGGGCCGGCGCTGGCCGAGGATGCCGCGCCGGGCACCGGGCTGGTGGCGGCGGGCGCGAGCGTCCTGTCCGGCCGGGTTCATGACGAAAGCGGCTCGCCGCTTCCCGGCGCGCGCGTCGTGGTCAGCGAGCTGAACAGCGAGACCACCACCGATCTGCAGGGCGAATTCGTCATGCCCGCCCCGGCGCAGGGCGAGGTGACGGTGCGCGTCGAATATCTCGGCCGCCCGAGCGCCAGCACCTCGGTGACGCTCGCCGATCATCGCGTGGTGGTCGACATCACCGTGCCGCGCGGAACGGCCGGCGACGTGGTGGTGATCGGTTCCTCGATCATCGACAATACCGCGCGTGCGCTCAACCAGCAGCGTCAGGCCGACAATACCGTCAGCGTCGTCTCGGCGGACGCGATCGGCCGCTTCCCCGATCCCAACATCGCCGAGGCGCTGCAGCGCGTCTCCGGCATCGGTATCGAGCGCGATCAGGGCGAAGGCCGCTATATCAACATTCGCGGCGCGCCGATGGAGTTCAGCACCGTCACGGTCGACGGCGCCACCGTTGCCGCAGCCAGCCCGACGACCCGCGCGATCGATCTCGACACCATCCCGTCGGATATCGTCGCCAATCTCGAAGTGACCAAGAGCCTGCTGCCGAACCAGGATGCCGATGCGATCGCCGGTTCGGTCAACATCGCGACGCGTTCCGCCTTCGACAGCAAGGGCTTCCGCCTCGCCGCCTCGGCCGGCGCAAGCTATAATGATTATGGCGGCACCAGCGACAAGCGCGGCTCGCTCTCGGTCAGCGACCGTTTCGGCACCGACAAGCAATTCGGCATCCTGCTCGCCGGCAGCTATTCCAAGACCGACCGCCAGCTCGACAATGTCGAGAATGGCTGGGGGGTCAACGCCGCCGGGCAGGTCCGCCTGATCGAGACGCTGTTCAAGGATTATGACACCAAGCGCGAGCGCCTCTCGCTGAACGGCGCGCTGGAATGGCGGCCGTCGCCGGGCAACCGGCTCTACGCGCGCGGCTCCTTCTCGCAATTCACCGACGACGAATATCGCAACCGCCTCAGCATCCTGTGGAGCGAGGGCACGATGGCCGCCGGCTCCACCGACACCAGCGCCACTTTCGCCAATACCCGCATCGAAAAGCAGATCCGGCACCGCGTGCAGCGCAACCAGATCTATACCGGGACCGTGGGGGGCGAAAACCTGCTCGGCGAAGGCCGGATCGAATATGCCGCAAGCTATTCGGAATCGAAGCAGACCTATCCGCGCCGCGACGAATTGCTGTTCCGCTCGACGCTGCGCCCGCGGCTCAGCTATGATTTCGCCAACCCCGACAACCCGACGTATTCGCTGTTCACGACCAACGAGCATCTCCAGACCGGCAGCTACGGGTTCCGCGAGAACACCTATCGCGCCAACGATACGCTCAACAAGGAATGGGGCTTTTCCACCAAGATCGAATTGCCGGTCGATATCGGCGGCCAGCTGGTGACGTTCAGCGTCGGCGGGCGCTATCGCGATCGCAGCGTCGTCGCCGACGAGGAGCGCTTCCGCGACCGGCGCGCCTCCGCCGCACCCGCCGGCTCGCTGACCAGCTTCCTCACCACCGACCCTTCCGTCAATTTCAACTATGACCTTGGCTATAAGATCGATCCGACCAAGGCGGACGCCTATTTCGATGCGACCAAAGGCAGCTCCGAACGCCGCATCCCGCAATCGATCACCGCCGATTATCGCGCGAGCGAGAAGATCCTCGGCATGTTCGGCATGGCCAAGGCGGAATTCGGCCGCACCACGGTAATCGCCGGGGTTCGCTATGAAACGACCGATTTCGAGGGCTCCGCGCCGACCGTCGCGGTCAACGGCACCGTCGGCACCGCGCGCGTCGGATCGGGCTATGGCAAATGGTTCCCCAATCTCACCGTGCGCCAGGCCTTCACCCCCGAACTGATCGGCCGCTTCGCGCTCAGCCGCGGGATCAACCGCCCGAATTTCGTCGATCTCGTCCCGCGCCAGCTCGACGAGACCGATAGCGGGATCACGCGGATTACCGAGGGCAATCCCAATCTGCGTCCCACATTGTCGGGTAATGTCGATGCCGGGCTGGAATATTATATCCGCCCGGTCGTGCTGATCTCGGTCAATGCCTTTTACAAGAAGCTGACCGATTATCGCTACACGCTGACCCGCACGATCGGCTCGACCGTCTATACGCGGCCGGAGAATGCGCCCGAGGGCCATCTGCTCGGCATCGAGGTGAACTGGCAGCAGCAATTCACCTTCCTGCCCGGCCTGCTCAGCGGCTTCGGGGTGTTCGCCAATTACACCTGGACCGATGCCGAGATCAAACTGGCGCAATCGTTCGCCGGCCGCACGGTGATGCCGCTGCCCGGCCAGTCGACGTCGAGCTGGAATGCCGCCTTGTTCTACGAAAAGGGGCCGTTCAACGCGCGCCTCTCTTATACCAAGCGCAGCGATTATCTGAACGCGGTCGACGCCAACGACCCGCGGCTCGATCTCTATTGGGAGGGCCGCGGCCAGCTCGATGCGACCGGCAGCTATCAGATCCTGAAGCAGGCGACGATCTTCGTCGAAGCCAAGAACCTGACCAATTCGCCGGGCGTCCGCTATTACGGCACCCGCCAGCGCGTCTACGAATATGAGAAGTTCGGCTATTCGATCTTCGGCGGCATCCGCATCAAACTCTGAACAGCGATCGCCCAGGCCCGGCAGCAACCGGGCCTGGATCTTCTTCATCTGCTTCCTCACCTGAAAGTCCATGATGCGCCACTTGCCCTATCTCTTTGCTTCGGCTGCTCTGGCGGTCGCGATGACTGGCCCGGTCATCGCACAGACCCAGCCCGGCGTCCCGCGCTCGGCCGGCACGCCCTATGCCGCGCGCAATCTGCCCGATCGGATCGTCCTGACCCCCGGCGCGGACCCGACGCAGGAGATGGCGGTCTCTTTCCGCACCGACGCGCAGCAGCGCACGAGCGAGGCGGAGATCGCGATGTCGGTCGACGGCCCCACGCTGTCCGAACAGGCGATCAAGGTGAGCGGCACCGACGCGCCACGCGCCAAGGACAGCGCCAACGGCCCTGCGCTCTATCATCAGATCCGCTTCTCGGGCCTGCGGCCGGACACGATGTACGCCTATCGGCTGAAGGGCAGCGCGGGGTGGAGCGAGTGGCTGCAATTCCGCACCGCCGCGGCCGATGCCCGCGCGTTTCGCTTCCTCTATCTCGGCGATGTCCAGAACGGCATTCTGACTTATGCCAGCCGCGTCATTCGTCAGGCATTCCACGCCAATGGCGGCATCGACCTCGTCCTGCACGCCGGCGACCTTGCGGCGCAGCGCGACGACCTCGATCATGACGACGAATGGGGCGAGTGGAATCAGGCGGCGGGCTATAATTATGCGATCGTCCCGCAGATCCCGGCGACCGGCAACCACGAATATGTCGATATCGCATTGCCGAACGGCGCGGAAAGCCGGAAGCTCGGGCCCTATTGGCCGCTGCAGTTCGCGCTCCCCGCGAACGGCGCGACGCCGGTAAAGGCCACCACCTATTTCGTGGATTATCAGGGCGTGCGCTTCATCGTCCTCGATGGCACCGCGGCGATCGAACTCGGCACGATGGCGGCGCAGACGCGCTGGCTCGACGCCACGCTGGCATCGAGCAAGGCGAAATGGAATGTCGTGCTGTTCCACCAGCCGGTCTTCACCTGTGCCCGCCCGACCGACACCGCCGAGATCAAGGCCGCGTGGAAACCCGTGTTCGACAAGCGCAAGGTCGATCTGGCCCTGCAAGGGCATGATCATTGCTACAGCCGGCTGACCTCGGAAGCCGGTCGCGACGCATCGGCCGCTGCGCGCGGCAAGGGCGCGATCCAGGGGCCGGTCTATGTCGTGTCGGTCACGGGGTCCAAAATGTACGCGCTCAACGATCGCGCCCGCACCCAGCCCGACAAGACCGCCGAGGCGACCGAGCTTTACCAGATCGTCGACGTGGACGGCGATCGCCTCAAGTTCCGCACCTATACCGCGTCGGGCAAGCTCTATGACGGGTTCGCGCTCGAACGCGGGCAGGACGGCGGCAATCGCCTGCGCGACCTCGATGAGCCGATGATCGCGGTGCGGGTCTGCACGGGCAAGATCGGGCCGGACGGCGGCGCGTGCGCCGCGCGCGGTAAATGACGGAGGGCCGGGTCACCCGCGCGTGATTTTGAAATCCGGCGGCCGAGCGGTTAGGTCAGGGCACCCGCTATGGCCGCCGAATCGCTCCCTTCCGATCCCGACCGTCCCGTCATCCTGTGGTTTCGCGACGACCTTCGCACGTCGGATAATCCCGCGTTGAACGCCGCCGCCGAAAGCGGCCGGAAGATCATCTGCATCTTCGTGCAGGATGAGGCATCAGCCGGGCTCCGCCCGCTCGGCGGCGCCGCGCGCTGGTGGCTTCACGGATCGCTGGAGGCGTTGGACGAAGACCTGCGCCGGCGCGGCGCGGCGCTGGCGATCTACCGCGGACAGGCCCACGCGATCCTGCTCAAGCTTGCCGCCGAAACCCATGCGGCGGCGATATTCTGGAACCGCCGATATGGCGGCGGCGAACGCCAGATCGACGAAGCAATCAAGGCCGCGCTCAAGGCACAGCGGATCGAGGCCAAAAGCTTCAACGGCCATCTGCTCCATGAGCCGTGGACGATCAGGACCAGGGCCGATCAGCCGTTCAAGGTCTTTTCCGCCTTCTGGCGCGCGGTGCATCAGGCCGGCGACCCGGATTTGCCGCTGCCCGCCCCCGCCAGACTGGAATCCTTCTCCGGCGATTATGGCGATGCGCCGCCGCCGGTTCGGCTCGCCGATCTCGCGCTTGAGCCGTCAACGCCCGATTGGGCCGGCGGCCTGCGATCGAGCTGGACGCGCGGCGAGGCCGGCGCGCACGATCAGCTCGGCGGCTTTCTCGATGAGCATATCGGCGATTATGCCGGTTTCAGGGATTTTCCGGCCCGCGCGGTCACCTCGCGCATGTCGCCCTATTTGCGCTTCGGCAATATCTCGGCCCGCCAGATATGGCATGCGGCAAGCGCCGCGACCCACGCCAAGGGCCATGCGACGGCGTATCGCGATCTCGAAAAATTCCAGTCCGAGCTGGGCTGGCGCGAATTTTCCTATCATCTGCTTTACGCCCACCCGGATCTCGCCGAGCGGAACCTGCAATCGCGTTTCGACGCAATGCCGTGGCGAGACGATCCCGCAACATTGCGCGCCTGGCAGACGGGCACGACCGGCTATCCGATCGTCGACGCCGGCATGCGCGAGCTTTGGCATACCGGGTGGATGCACAATCGCGTCCGCATGGTCGTCGCGTCGTTCCTGATCAAGCATCTGCTGATCGACTGGCGCGCGGGCGAGCGCTGGTTCTGGGACACGCTGGTCGACGCCGATCCCGCCAATAATGCGGCAAGCTGGCAATGGGTCGCGGGCAGCGGCGCGGATGCGGCACCCTATTTCCGCGTTTTCAACCCGGTCCTTCAGGGCGAGAAGTTCGACCCCGACGGCAGCTATGTCCGCCGCTGGGTTCCCGAACTCGCCGACGTCTCCGGCGCCGCGATCCATCACCCGTGGGATCTCAAGACCCCGGTTCCGAATTATCCGGCGCGCGTGGTCGAGCATCATTACGCCCGCCAGCGCGCGCTGGATGCCTATAAAGACCTGCGCTGACCACCGCGCGGCGAGGCGCTCAGCGCTTGCCCTGTTCGGCCAGCATCGCGACGAGGCTGCGAACATTGTTGCGCAGCTCATCCACCCCGTCCGGCGTGCGCCCGCCGGCGATCGTTTCAGGGACATGCACCGCCTCGTCGCGCAGCGCGCGGCCCTTGTCGGTCAGCCGGATCATCACGCGGCGCTCGTCGTCGGGATCGCGCATCCGCGTGACGAAACCGGCCGCTTCCATCCGCTTGAGCAGCGGGGTCAGCGTGCCGCTGTCGAGGTATAGCCGATCGCCGAGCGCCCCTACCGTCTGCGGCTCGCTCTCCCACAGCACCAGCATCACCAGATATTGCGGATAGGTGAGCCCAAGCTTGCGCAGCACCGGCACGTACAGCCGGTTGAGCAAATTGGTGGCGGCGTAGAGCGGGAAGCACACCTGCCGATCGAGCAACAGGGGATCATCTGCCGCCACCGCGTCGCTCATCGCGTCGTGACGTTGAGCTTGACGTCGACATTGCCCCGGATCGCATTCGAATAAGGGCAGACGGCATGGGCCATAGTGACGATCTCCTCGGCCTTGGCTTGTTCGAGCCCCGTGATCGCCACGTCAAGCGTCACCGCGAGGTTGAAGCCACCCTGCCCGTTGGACACCAGGCCCACTTCGCCGACCACCTCGATATCATTGTCGCGCACCTTATCGGCCTGCGCGCGGGTCACATGGATCACCGCATTCTCGAAACAGGCCGCATAGCCAGCGGCGAAAAGCTGCTCGGGATTGGTCGCGCCGCCCTTGCCGCCCAATTCTTTGGGCATCGCGAGCGGCAGATCGAGAATGCCGTCGTCGCTCTTGATGGTGCCGCTACGCCCGCCGATCGCGGTGACTTTCGCCGTGTAAAGATGGCTCATGTTCGATTCCCTTCTCGGTTCGATGTGGCCAATATATTGTGCACAATTAAATTGTAAACCGTATATCTGACGATCGGGCGCGGCACGCCGATTGTCGACAATCTTATTGACAATCTGTGCGCCGCCATGAAACTTCGCGTCATGCCCGCGAAACCTGCCCGACCCGACGGCGTAACCGCACGCAACGCAGCGCTCGACGTGGTTCATGCGGTGGTGAGCGGCCTCGAGTCCGGCGATTTCTCGCCCGGCGAGCGACTCGTCGAAAGCGAGCTTTGCCTGCGCTTCGGCATCGGCCGCCAGACGGCGCGCGAGGCGTTGCAGCATCTCAGCGCGCGCGGTGTCGTCGATCTGGCGCCCAATCGCGGCGCGACGATCGCCCGCTTGTCCCGCGCCGACGCCGCACAGACGCTCGAGGTGACCGAATTGCTGTTCGGCCTCGCCTCGCGGTCGGCCGCCCGCCGCGTCGCGGACGGCGCGCCGGCCGATGCGATCCTTGCCGCGGTGGATGAGCTCGATGCGTCGGTCGGCGCGACCGGCCCCGCCGCCTTCACCGCCGCACGGCGCCATTTCTTCGCCGCGCTCGCCGCCACCGCGGGCAATGCGGAATTGTCGCGCCTGCTCGAACAGGTGCGCGTCCATGTCCTGCGCGCGCAATTCGGCTTCGTCACGCTGCGCCGCGATCATGCGCGCGAACTCGCGGCGATCGGCCGCGTCGTGCAGGCGGGCGACGCCGAGCAAGCCGAAACCATGAGCCGCGAGCATGTGCGCGGCATTCGCGAGCATCTGATCGAAACCTAGCCCAAGGAGTGCGTGCGCGATGAACTATGATCTCGTCATTCGCGGCGGCCTGATCGTCGACGGCACCGGAAGCGAGCCGTTTCACGGCGATGTCGCGATCCACGACGGGCGCATCGCCGCGATGGGGAGGGTCGAGGGCCACGGCACGCGCGAGATCGACGCGACCGGGCGGCTCGTCACCCCCGGCTTCGTCGACATCCACACGCATTATGACGGGCAGGCGACGTGGGAGAACCGCATGGTCCCCTCGTCCAACCACGGCGTGACGACCGTGCTGATGGGCAATTGCGGGGTCGGCTTCGCGCCGTGCCGCCCGCATCAGCGCGACATGCTGGTCAAGCTGATGGAGGGAGTGGAGGATATCCCCGAGGTCGTGATGGTCGATGGCCTGCCGTGGAATTGGGAAACCTTCCCCGACTATCTCGACGCGCTCGACGCGCGCACGCTCGATATCGACGTCGCGCCGCAGATCCCGCACTCGGCGCTGCGCGTCTATGTTATGGGCGAGCGCGCGGCGCGGCAGGAACCGCCGACCGCGGACGACCTTTCGGCGATGCGCGCGCTCGTCGCCGAGGCGATCACCGCCGGCGCGTTCGGGGTCACCACGTCGCGCAACATGATGCACCGGACCAAGGCGGGCGAGCTGGCGCCGAGCCTCTATTCCGAAGCCGACGAACTCAAATCGCTGATGGACGGTCTCAACGATGCCGGCGCGGGGGTGTTTCAGATCATCCCGGCGCCGTTCAGCGAGGCGGAGGGCGAATTCGCGCTGCTACGCGCGCTGGCCGATCATGGCCGCCGGCCGCTGTCCTTCACCCTGCTCGACGCCCCGAGCCAGCCGGGCGCCGGCTGGCGCCACATGCTTGAGGGGCTGGAACAGGCGCGCCGCGACGGGCTGGAGATACGCGGGCAGGTCGCCCCGCGTCCGGTCGGGATGTTCTTCGGGCTCGATCTCAGCCTGCATCCGTTCAGCGCGCACCCCAGCTATCGCGCGATCGCCGGCCGCCCGCTCGCCGAGCGCGTCGCGATCATGCGCGATGCCGATTTCCGCCGCCGCCTGCTCGCCGAACAGCCCGAAGACAGCAACCCGGTGACGCTGACGCTGATCGACGCGTTCCACGCCACCCACGAATGGCGCGACGGCCCCGATTACGAGCCGCAGCGCGAGACGCGGGTGTCCGCGCTGGCCGAGGCGGCCGGGCTGTCGGTCGCCGATTATGCCTATGACCGGCTGCTCGAAGACGACGGACGGCGGCTGTTCTATCTGCCCGCCGCCAATTATTCGCAGGGCAATCTCGATGCGGTCCGCGAGATGCTCGGCCACCCCGATACCGTCATGGCGCTGGCCGACGGCGGCGCGCATTATGGCCTGATCTGCGACGCCAGCTTCCCGACCTATTTCCTCCAGCGCTGGTCACGCGATGCGCGCGATGCGGAGCGTATCCCGCTGGCCGATGCGATCGCCGAACTCACCTCGCGCCCCGCCGCGACCGTCGGGATGACCGATCGCGGCCGGCTCGCCCCCGGCCTCAAGGCCGACGTCAATGTGATCGATTTCGACGCGCTCAAGCTCCACGTCCCGACGATCAATTACGACCTGCCGGCCGGCGGCAAGCGGATGCATCAGGCGGCGGACGGCTATGTCGCGACGATCCTGTCGGGCGAGCGGACCTATGAGCATGGCCGGCCGACCGGCGCGTTGCCGGGCCGTCTGGTGCGTCGCACCGCGGTCGCCGGGCGAAACGGTGCGCGCCGCGAGACGGCCGCGGCGCTCGCCTGACCCCGCAACCGGCGATCAGATGCTGTTGGCTTTCGCATAGCCGCCGAGGTGCAGCGCGCTGGGTTTGACCGTCCGCCTGAAGCTGGTGCGGTCGACCGCGACGAGACCGAACTTCGGCCGGTAGCCGCTCGACCATTCGAAATTGTCGAGCAGCGACCAGTGGATATAGCCGCGCACATCCACCCCGTCATCGATACAGGTGCGCAGCGCGGCGAGCGCCGCGTCGATATAGGCGATGCGGCGGCGATCGTCCTCGGTCGCCACCCCGTTTTCGGTGACATAGACCGGCTTGCCGCTGGTCGCGGCGGCATAGCGGATCGTATTGCCCAAGGCGGCCGGGTAGAATTCATAGCCGGCCTGGGTCACCTCCGCTCCCTTGGGAATTTCCAGATCGCCATTCGGCCCGACAAGGTTGCGGGTATAGGTCTGCACCCCGACGAAATCGCTCTCGCCCGCCGCCTTGAGCCACGCGCCGTATAATTCCTGCCGCTTCTGCGCCGCGCGATTGCCGGCGCCCACCCCCTGCTCGTCGGCAATGGCCAGCGTCACGCCGACCGGCAGCCCGCCGCGCACCGCCTTGATCGCCTGATAGCCGTGGCGGTGCGCGGCGAGCATCGTCTCGTCGAACCGGTCGGGATCGCCGAACACCGTCGAGCTGAACCGATCCGATCCCGATGCCCTGGCCGCCGCCGCGAGCATCGCGTCGAGCGCGCCGCGCGCGCGCCGGATCCCCGCGATCGACTGCAACTGGCGCGCGAGATTGGGCTCGTTGAAGGTCGCCGCCAGCGCGATGCGATCGCCGAACGCCTTGGTCACGCGCGTGCAATAAC
>JAFKLV010000246.1 GCA_017304125.1 Sphingomonadales bacterium | reverse complement strand
CCAGCCCGGCGACGAAGGCGCGGTGGATCGCGGCATTGCTCTCCACCGCCTCCGATCCGCCGCGCAGCACCACCGCATTGCCCGACATCACGCACAAGGCCGCGGCATCGGCGGTGACGTTGGGGCGGCTTTCGTAGATGATCCCGATCACCCCGATCGGCACGCGGACGCGGCGCAGCACGAGGCCGTTGGGGCGCGTCACTTCGTCGATCGTCGCGCCGACCGGATCGTCGAGCGTCGCCACCGTCGCCACCCCATCGGCCATCGCCGCGACCCGCGCATCGTCGAGCCGCAGCCGATCGAGCATCGCCGGGGTGAGGCCATTCGCCGCGCCGCGCTCCATATCGACCGCATTGGCGGCGATGATCCCGGCACGCGCGGCGCGCAGCGCGTCAGCGGCGGCACGCAGCCCGGCGCGACGCTGCTCGGTGGAGAGAAGCGCGAGCGCCTGCGCGGCGGCGCGCGCTTCGCCGGCCATCGTCGCGATCATGGCGGAGGGAGACTGACTGTCGAGCATATCGGCGCCGCGCCTATCATGCTGGCGCGCGGGTGGAAATGGCCCGGCACCGCTCACAAAGTTGTCGCGGCCGGGTCGAAACCCTAAATTAATGGCATGACCAACGCCAACCGACGCAATTTTCTGCTCGGCGTGCTTGCTACCGGGGTCGCCAGTTCGGCGCCGGCGGCACCAGAGCGGTTCGAATTCACCCTGACCGACGCGCAATGGCGCGCCCGCCTCTCGCCCGCCGCCTATCGCGTGCTGCGCCAGGCCGCGACCGAACGCCCGTTCACCAGCCCGCTCAACAAGGAGCATCGCACCGGCACCTTCGTCTGCGCCGGCTGCGCGCTGCCGCTGTTCGCCTCGCGCACCAAATTCGATAGCGGGACGGGCTGGCCGAGCTTCTGGGCGCCGCTGCCCAATGCGGTACGCACGCGTTCGGACAGCACCTTGGGGATGGTTCGCACCGAAGTGATCTGCCGGCGCTGCGGCGGGCATCTCGGCCATGTTTTCGACGATGGACCAAGACCGACCGGCAAGCGTTATTGCATGAACGGCCTCGCGCTCGCCTTCCGGCCTGCGTGAGGTGGTTGCCGACCGTCCCCCCAAGCCGTAAAGGCGCGCCCATGCCCGACACGCCGTCCGACAAGCCAGCGCTCGACCTGCTGATCGCCGCCCCGCGGGGCTTTTGCGCCGGGGTCGACCGCGCGATCCGCATCGTCGAGCTGGCGATCGAGAAG
>JAFKLV010000267.1 GCA_017304125.1 Sphingomonadales bacterium | reverse complement strand
TTCGGGGGATGCTGCGGTCTCGCTGCGCAACATGTCGAGGAACAAAGGCAAAGGCCGTGGGCCGTGTTGCGGTGCGGAAGTTTGTGCTGTACCGCGATAAACACTCATTGCGGGAGCTTTCGATGAAGAAGCAGCATGCCGGCGACGGCGCGGTTGTCATCAAGAAATATGCGAACCGCCGTCTCTATAATACCGAAAGCTCGTCCTACATCACCCTCGATCATCTCGCGCAGATGACCCGCGAGGGTCGCGAATTCCGTGTGGTGGACGCCAAGACCGATGAAGACATCACGCACAATGTGCTGACGCAGATCATCATGGAAGAGGAAAGCCGCGGGCAGACGATGCTGCCGGTCAATTTCCTGCGCCAGCTGATCGCGATGTACGGCGATTCGATGCAGGCGATGGTCCCGGCCTATCTCGAAGCCTCGATGGAGAGCTTCCGCCGCAATCAGGCGCAGTTCAAATCGGCGGTCGAGGGCGCGTTCGCCAATTCGCCGTTCGCCGAAATGGCCAAGCGCAACATGGCGATGTTCGAAGCCGCCGCGAGCGCGTTCAAGCCCAAGAGCGGCGGCGATGCCGCGGGCGCGAAGGATGATGAGATCGCCGCGCTGAAGGCCGAACTGGCCCGGCTGCAGGATAAGGTCGACAAGCTGGGGTAACGCCCCGTCCGTCGACCCGGCCTTGCGCCGGGGTGGGCGTCAATAGAAATCCGCCAGCGTCAGCTGCCGCGTCGTCCCGTCGCACATGCCGAGCTTTACCGTCCGGCCCGGCGTGTCGGCGGACCAATGCGCCAGCGGACTGGTGGCATAATCGCGCGGCACGGCGGTGCCGTCGATCGCGCAGATCATATCGCCCTCGCGCCAGCCGGCTACCGCCGCCGGCCCGCCGCGCATGACATGCAGCACGCGCAACCGATCGGGCTCGACCCCGACCAATAGTCCGCTGGTCGAACGCAGCGGCGGCTCGTCCGCCCCCTCGCCGGGGGACAGCACCATCCGCCGCGCGCCGGGATCGAGCAGCACGCGATAATTTTGCAGGAAGCCCGATCCGATCCGCCCCGCCGCGCCGATCGCCTCGGAGAAGCCGCCGACCGGCTCGACCCGCACCTCGACATTGCGCGCGTCGAGCTGCCCCATCTGCAGCGACGGCACGACGCCGATCGTGCTGACCACCGGCCCGGCAAGCCCGAACGAAATCGCGGTGGTGGTGCGCACCCCGGCGAGCTTCGCCTGCCGCCAGCCCTCCGCGGTGACGGTGATCGACGATCCGTCGCCGGTATCGACCACCATCGGCCTGAGCTGGGCCGCGCCGAGCGTCACCTCGCCGATATAGACGCGCTTGTCGCGCGCGATGGCGAGCGGCGCGACCTGCCCGCGAAACGGCATCCGCCCCGACCGCAGCAAGCGGAAGCGCCGCGCGGCATAATCGATATCGAGCGCATAATCGCCGATCAGGTCGCGCCCGACGAGCAGGTCGACCGGTTTCGCGCTGCCGGTCGCGATCGCCGGGAGATCGGCGACGGTCAGCCCGCCGCCGACGCGGGTCAGCCCGCCGACCCGCATCTCACGCGTCGCGACCCAGCCGATATCGACCGCGCCGCCGATCGCAGTGGCGCTGCCCCCCGCGGTCACCGCCAGCCTGGCACTTTCCGCATAGCGCCGCGCGAGCACCGAATAGCTCACCCCGGTATCGAGGATCGCGGTCACCGCGCGGCCGTCGACCGTCATGTCGAAACGGATCTGGTTGCCCGGAGTGAGATCGAACGGCACCCAGCGCCCCTCGGTATCGGGGGCCAAGCGCCCCACCCCCGGCGCATGCGCGACCGGCGGCAATGCGGTGGCGAGCGGGGCCTGAAGCGCGGCAAGCAACGGGAGGAACAGGGCAAGCGCCATCCGCTCGCCATGCACGTCTCAACGACGAAATGCCACCGTTTGTCGCTGGAGCGAACGGTGAAGAAGTGGCCCCCCGTCCCCTCCACCGTCATTCCCGCGAAGGCGGGAATGACGGTGGGTGGCCAAAGGAGCGAACCGGCGCCGGGCCCAAAGGCCCGCGGCCGGGATCAGCTCAGAGGCACGATTCCAGAAACGCCTGATCGAAGCCGAACTGCTTGGCCTTGTCGATCGTATAAGGGCGCAGCCCCATCGAGCGATATTCGCCGAGGATGCGGCCGTCGGCGGTCTCGTCGAGATATTCGAACTTGAACAATTCCTGCGTCACGATCACCGGGCCTTCCATCCCGATCACCTCGGTGACGTTGGTCACGCGGCGCGAGCCATCGCGCAGGCGCTTGACCTGGATGATCATGTCGACGGAATCGGCGATCTGGCGGCTGATCGCCTCCTTCGGCACCTTGATGTCCGACATCATCACCATATTCTCCATACGCGCCAGCGCCTCGCGCGGGGAGTTGGAGTGGAGCGTACACATCGAGCCATCGTGGCCGGTGTTCATCGCGGCGAGCATGTCGAAACATTCCGCGCCACGAATTTCGCCCAGGATGATGCGATCCGGCCGCATACGCAGCGCGTTCTTGACCAGATCGCGGATCGAAATCTCGCCCTGCCCCTCGAGGTTGGCCGGGCGCGTCTCGAGCGGCAGCCAGTGGGGCTGCTGCAGCCGCAGTTCGGCCGCGTCCTCGATCGTCAGCACGCGTTCGCCGGGGTCGATCATCTTCGACAAGGCATTGAGCATCGTCGTCTTGCCCGAGCCGGTGCCGCCCGAGATGACGACGTTGAAGCGGCACGCGCCGGCGATCTTGAGCGCGGTGGCCATCTTCGGCGACATCGAGCCGAACCCGGCCATCATATCCAGCGTGATCGGCTTGGCGCTGAATTTACGAATCGAGATCGCGGTGCCGCGCAGGCTGAGCGGCGGGACGATCACGTTGACGCGGCTGCCGTCCTTGAGGCGCGCGTCGGCGAGCGGGGTGGTCTGGTCGACGCGGCGGCCGACCGAATTGCAGATGCGCTGCGCGATCTGGAACAGATGCTCCTCGTCGCGGAACTGGATCTTGGCGAGTTCGAGCTTGCCCTTGCGTTCGACGAAGGTCTGCTCGGGGCCGTTGACCATGATGTCCGACACATCGGGGTCGGCCAGCAATTCCTCGAGCGGGCCGAGGCCGAGCAATTCGTCGACCAGCACCTTTTCGAGCGCGAATTGCTCGCGGCGGTTGAGCGTCAGCTTGAGTTCGGCGAGCACCTCGCCGATGATCGGGCGGAATTCCTCCGCCAGTTCGTCCTTGCCCAGGGTCGCCGCCGCTTCGGGATCGACGCGTTCGAGCAGGCGCGGCAGCACCTGCTCCTTGATCTTGTGAATCGACGCCTCGAAGCCGTCGACCTTGCTCGATCCGGCTTCGCCGCTGGAATTCTGGCGCTCCTGCAGGCGCTGCATCGCATCGATCTGCGACGCAGGGAGCCCGGGATCATCCTCGACCGGGAAGGGGATATTGTCGATCGGCGGGAATTGCTCGCCGCCCTCGGCCGGCGCCGCGCGGCCGCCGCTCTGCATCGGCCGCGCCACCCCGAATGCGCCCCTGGCTCCGCCACTGCCGATCCCGTTGCGACGCCCGAACGCACTCATAACCCACTCGTCCTCAATGATCGGACGAATTAGCTAGGCCGGAAGGCTTTAGATTTGCCTAAGAGTTCGTTTGCGAAACGCATCTGCCGCGCGTTCGGGACGGCGCCGGGCTGCTAACCGTGCTCGCGCGTCTGGAGCACGCGCTTGCGTTCCAGACCATAAGCATAGCCCCCGGCGCTGCCGTCGGACCGTTGCGCGCGGTGACACGGGATCACCACCGCGACCGGATTGGCGCCGCAGGCGCTGCCCGCCGCGCGCACCGCGCCAGGGCTGCCCGCGACCGCCGCCAGCTCGGCATAAGAGCGCGTCTCGCCCGCCGGAATCGCGCGCAGCGCCTGCCAGATCGCCTCCTGAAACGCCGTGCCGCGCACGTCGAGCGGCAGATCGTGATCGCGCTCGGGCGATTCGACCGCCGCCACCACCTTCGCCGCCAGCGCGGCGAGCGCCGCGCCGCCCGGCTCGATCGTCGCCCGCGGGAAGCGCGCGGCGAGCGCCAGCGCATCCTCGTCGAACGACACCCGGCACAGCCCCTTGTCGGTCGCCGCGACGAGCAGCGGGCCGAGGCTGGTCGATGCGATCGTCCAGCGGATTGTCACCCCTGCCCCGCCGCGCACCCACGCGCCGGGCGACATGCCGAGCCGCTTGGCGCCATGCGCATAGAAACGGCTCGGGCCGGAATAGCCGGCTTCATAGATTGCGGGGGTCACCCGCCCCTCGTCGCTCAGCGCCTCGGCCGCGCGCCGCGCCTTGAGCCCGCGCGCATAGGCTGCCGGGGTCACCCCGGTCGCGCGCTTGAACAAGCGGTGGAAATGATGCGGGGCATAGCCGACCCGCGCGGCGAGCTCGTCGAGCGCGATCGCCTCGTCGGCGGCCTCGATCGCCGCGACCGCCTCGGCCACCGCGATGCGATCGCGCCCCACCTCGTCGGGCTTACAGCGCAGGCAGGCGCGATAGCCGGCCTGCGCCGCCGCGCGGCCGTCAGCGAAGAAGCTGACATTCTCGCGCCTGGGATGCCGCGCGGGGCAGCTCGGCTTGCAATAGATACCGGTGGTGCGCACCGCGACGACGAAACGCCCGTCGGCATTGCGGTCCCGGCTCTCGAAGGCGGCCCAGGCCGCGGCGGTGTCGATAGCGTCGGTCATGGGCTTGATGTAGGCGCGGTGATCGTCGCAGGCATCCCGTCGCTTGCGATCAAACAGCTGCACAGCGAATGGGAGGCCCGTCATCACCGATCTCGTTCTGGTCGACATCGCCGAGGGCGTTGCCACCGTCACGCTCAACCGGCCCGAGGCGATGAATGCGCTGTCGCTCGCGCTGCGCCGTGCGCTGCACGATGCGATGCGGCGAATCGATGCCGATCCCGATGTCCGCGCGGTCGTGCTGACCGGCGCCGGCACGCGCGCCTTCACCGCGGGGCTCGATCTCAAGGAACTCGGCTCGACCCCCGGCGGCCTTGGCGCGGCCAATGCGACCGAGGCCAGCGACAATCCGGTCAAGGCGATCGAATCATGCCGCAAGCCGGTGATCGGCGCGATCAATGGCGTCGCCATCACCGGCGGATTCGAGCTGGCGCTGGCCTGCGACATATTGATCGCGAGCGACACTGCCCGATTCGCGGATACCCACGCGCGGGTCGGGGTGATGCCCGGCTGGGGGCTCAGCCAGAAGCTATCGCGACTGATTGGAATCGCGCGCGCGAAGGAAGTGTCGCTGAGCGGCAATTTCATCGACGCCGCGACCGCCGCGCGCTGGGGGCTCGTCAATCGCGTGGTGCCCGCGGCCGAGTTGCTTCCCGCCGCCCAAAGGCTCGCCGCCGATATCGCCAGCGCCGATGCGGATTTCATCGCCGCCTATAAAAAGCTGATCGACGAGGGCTATGCGCTGCCGATGGGCGAGGCGCTGGCGCTGGAGCATCGCACCTCCTCCGCGGCCAATGCGCAGGTGACGCCCGAAGCGGTCGAAGCGCGACGTGCGGCGGTGCAGGCACGCGGGCGTGCGCAATAACGCAGCCGGCAAAGGATTTGACGCAAGGATTGCATCGCCGCACCCCCTTTGCTACGCGCGCCGCAACCCAAGCGTATAGGTGCGGCAACCGCGCCATCCGTTCGCTCGGGGCAACCCGTGTCGACGACGAGGAAAGCGAATCGCGTGGATAGTTCCAGCGGTATTCAAGGTGGCAGCATCCAGGCGAGCCTGGGCGGACGTTATGCGACCGCGCTGTTCGAACTGGCGGCCGACGCCAAGACGATCGAAACCGTCGAGGCGAGCCTCGGCAAAGTGCGCGCCGCGCTCGATCAATCAGATGATTTCAAGGCGCTGACGACCTCGCCGGTCGTCGCGCGCGATGCCGCCTCCCGGGCGGTGCTCGCCACCGCGGGCGAGCTGGGGGTCGATCCGACGACCAAGAATTTCCTCGGCGTGCTGGCGCATAATCGCCGCCTCGCCGAGCTGCCGGCGATCATCCGCGCATTCCGCGCGCTCGCCGCGCGCCACCGGGGCGAAGTCACCGCCGAGGTGACCAGCGCCCATCCGCTCGCCGACGATCAGGTCGCCGAATTGAAGCAACAGCTGCGCCAGCGAATCGGCCGCGAGGTCTCGGTCGAACTGGCCGTCGATCCGGCGCTGCTCGGCGGGCTTGTTGTCCGCATCGGCTCCCAGATGATCGATTCGTCGATCCGCACCCGTTTGAATGCGCTCGCCAGCGCGATGAAAGGCTGACGTAAATGGATATCCGCGCCGCAGAAATCTCCAAGGTCATCAAGGACCAGATCGCCAATTTCGGCACCGAAGCGCAGGTCAGCGAGACCGGCCAGGTGCTGAGCGTCGGTGACGGCATCGCGCGCATCTACGGCCTCGACAACGTCCAGGCGGGCGAAATGGTCGAGTTCGCCAATGGCGTGCAGGGCATGGCGCTCAACCTCGAAGCCGACAACGTCGGCGTCGTGATCTTCGGCACCGATTCGGAGATCAAGGAAGGCGACACCGTCAAGCGCACCGGCACGATCGTCGACGTTCCCGTCGGCAAGGGTCTGCTCGGCCGCGTGGTCGACGGTCTCGGCAACCCGATCGACGGCAAGGGCCCGATCGAGGCGACCGAGCGCCGCCGCGTCGAGGTCAAGGCGCCGGGCATCATCCCGCGCAAGTCGGTCAACGAGCCGGTGCAGACCGGCCTCAAGGCGATCGACGCGCTGGTGCCGGTCGGCCGCGGCCAGCGCGAGCTGATCATCGGCGACCGCCAGACCGGCAAGACCGCCGTCGCGATCGACACCTTCATCAACCAGAAGGGCGTCAACAAGGGCAGCGACGAGGGCAAGAAGCTCTATTGCATCTATGTCGCGGTCGGCCAGAAGCGCTCGACCGTCGCGCAGATCGTCCGCCAGCTCGAAGAGAATGGCGCGATGGAATATTCCATCGTCGTCGCCGCCACCGCTTCGGAACCGGCACCGCTCCAGTTCCTCGCGCCCTACACCGGCTGCGCGATGGGCGAATTCTTCCGCGACAACGGCATGCACGCCGTGATCGTGTATGACGACCTTTCCAAGCAGGCGGTCGCTTATCGTCAGATGTCGCTGCTGCTGCGCCGTCCACCGGGCCGCGAAGCTTATCCGGGCGACGTTTTCTATCTCCACTCGCGCCTGCTGGAGCGCGCGGCGAAGATGAACGACGCCAATGGCAATGGCTCGCTCACCGCGCTGCCGATCATCGAGACCCAGGCGGGCGACGTGTCGGCGTACATCCCGACCAACGTGATCTCGATCACCGACGGCCAGATCTTCCTCGAAACTGACCTGTTCTTCGCGGGCATCCGCCCGGCGATCAACGTCGGCCTCTCGGTCAGCCGCGTCGGCTCCTCGGCGCAGACCAAGGCGATGAAGAAGGTGTCGGGCTCGATCAAGCTCGAGCTGGCGCAGTATCGCGAAATGGCCGCCTTCGCGCAGTTCGGCTCGGATCTCGACGCCTCGACGCAGAAGCTGCTCAACCGCGGCGCACGCCTCACCGAGCTGCTCAAGCAGCCGCAGTTCAACCCGCTGCCGTTCGAAGAGCAGACGGTGTCGATCTTCGCCGGCACCAACGGCTATCTCGATACCGTGCCGGTGTCGGACGTGGTGCGTTACGAAGCGGCGATGCTGGCGCATATGCGTGAAGCGCATGCCGACATCCTCACCGCGATCCGCGACAGCCGCGATTTCGGCGACGAGGTGAAGGCCAAGACCAAGGCCGCGCTCGACGCTTTCGCCAAGACGTTCGCTTAATTGTGTCCCCGCGAAGGCGGGGACCCAGACTGGGCTCCCGCCTTCGCGGGAGCACATGAAGGAAGACGATGGCTTCTCTAAAGGCCCTCAAGATCCGCATCGGCTCGGTGAAGTCGACGCAGAAGATCACCAAGGCGATGAAGATGGTCGCCGCCGCCAAGCTGCGCCGTGCGCAGGAGGCTGCCGTTCAGGGCCGCCCCTATGCCGAGCGGCTGGAGGCGGTGATGGCGAGCCTGGCGAGCAAGGTAACGGTGAGCGAAAGCTCGCCCAAGCTGCTCGCCGGCACCGGCAAGGATCAGGTCCACCTCCTGGTCGTCGCGACTTCGGAGCGTGGCCTCGCCGGCGCGTTCAACACCAACATCGTCCGCGCCGCGCGCCGCAAGGCCGCCGAGCTGGAAGCCGCGGGCAAGACCGTGCGTTTCTATATCGCGGGCAAGAAGGGGCGCGTGATCAAGCGCTTCTTCCCGAACGGCATCGTCGCCGATCATGACATGAGCGCGATCAAGACGGTCGCGTTCGACGATGCGCAGGCGGTCGCCGCCGATCTCATCCACCGGTACGAGGCGGGCGAGTTCGACATCGCGCATCTGTTCTACGCCAGGTTCCAATCGGCGCTGGTGCAGGAGCCGGTCGGGCAGCAGATCATTCCGGTCGCCGTGCCGACCAGCGTCGAGACCGCCAATGACGGCGGCGCGGCGGTGACCTACGAACCCGACGAGGAATCGATCCTCGCCGATCTGCTGCCGCGCAACGTCGCGGTGCAGATCTTCCGCGCGCTGCTGGAAAATGCCGCGTCGGAACAGGGCAGCCGCATGACCGCGATGGACAATGCGACGCGCAACGCCGGCGACATGATCAATCGCCTCACCATCCAGTATAACCGCACCCGCCAGGCCGCGATCACGACCGAGCTGGTGGAAATCATCTCCGGCGCTGAAGCGCTCTAAGCTACGAGAAGCAGGAAGCAGAACATGGCAACCGTCCTCGAGGATCGCCCGAACGCGGGCAGCAACAATGTGGGCCGCATCAGCCAGGTGATCGGTGCGGTCGTCGACGTTTCGTTCGACAACCGCCTCCCGGCGATCCTGTCGGCGCTGGAAACCGACAATAATGGCAACCGTCTGGTGCTGGAGGTTGCGCAGCACCTCGGCGAGAATACGGTCCGCACGATCGCGATGGACTCGACCGAGGGCCTGACCCGCGGCCAGACCGTCACCGACACCGGTTCGCAGATCACCGTGCCGGTCGGCCCGAAGACGCTGGGGCGCATCCTCAACGTCGTCGGCGAGCCGATCGACGAGCGCGGCCCGGTCAATTCGGAGCATCACGCACCGATCCACGCGCCCGCTCCGCTGTTCGTCGATCAGTCGACCGAAGCCGCGATCCTCGTCACCGGCATCAAGGTGATCGACCTGCTCGCGCCTTATGCGAAGGGCGGCAAGATCGGCCTGTTCGGCGGCGCCGGCGTGGGCAAGACCGTGCTCATCCAGGAACTGATCAACAACATCGCCAAGGGCCACGGCGGCACCTCGGTGTTCGCCGGCGTCGGCGAGCGCACCCGTGAGGGCAACGACCTTTATCACGAATTCCTCGACGCGGGCGTCATCGCCAAGGACGCCGACGGCAACCCGACGAGCGAAGGCTCGAAGGTGGCGCTGGTGTTCGGCCAGATGAACGAGCCGCCGGGGGCACGTGCGCGCGTCGCGCTGTCGGGCCTCACCATCGCGGAATATTTCCGCGATCAGGAAGGCCAGGACGTGCTGTTCTTCGTCGACAACATCTTCCGCTTCACCCAGGCGGGCGCGGAAGTGTCGGCGCTGCTCGGTCGTATTCCGTCGGCGGTGGGCTATCAGCCGACCCTGTCGACCGACATGGGCGCGCTGCAGGAGCGCATCACCTCGACCAACAAGGGCTCGATCACCTCGGTGCAGGCCGTGTACGTGCCGGCCGACGACTTGACCGACCCGGCGCCGGCCACCTCGTTCGCCCACCTGGACGCGACGACCGTGCTGAGCCGCGCGATCTCCGAACTCGGCATCTATCCGGCGGTGGACCCGCTCGATTCGACCAGCCGCGTGCTCGAGCCGCGCGTCGTCGGTCAGGAGCATTACGAGACGGCGCGTGCCGTCCAGTCGATCCTCCAGAAGTACAAGAGCCTGCAGGACATCATCGCGATCCTCGGCATGGACGAGCTTTCCGAAGAGGATAAGCTGACCGTCAGCCGCGCGCGCAAGATCCAGAAGTTCCTGTCGCAGCCGTTCCACGTCGCCGAAGTGTTCACCAACATCCCGGGCAAGTTCGTCCAGCTCGACGATACGGTGCGGTCGTTCAAGGCGGTGGTGAACGGCGAGTACGATCACCTGCCGGAAGCCGCTTTCTACATGGTCGGCGGCATCGACGAAGTGGTCGCCAAGGCCGAGAAGCTCGCGCAGGACGCGTAACGGGAAAGACCCCTCCCCCTCACGGGGAGGGGCGGAGATTTGTGATGCTGCATTTCGAACTCGTCACCCCCGAACGGCTGATCCGTTCCGAAGCGGTGCATATGGTCACCGTTCCCGGCTCCGAGGGCGATTTCGCGGTGCTGGAGGGCCACGCCCCGCTGATGTCGACGATCCGCGACGGCGAATTGCTCGTCCAGCGCACCGCCGGCGGCCAGCCCGAAGCGATCGCGATCCGCGGCGGCTTCGCCGAGGTCAACGCCAAGGGGCTGACCGTATTGGCCGAACACGCCGGCTGACCGGACCTCATCTTCCCTAACGGGATCGAACGGGCGCGCCGCACCTCGCGGGGCGCCCGTTTTCGTTGTCGGCAGAAAGAGCCGGATTCGGCGCCTTTATCTCACCGTCCGGCGCAGCACGACATCGTGTGCGGCCCATTTCCTTATGCGCCTGAAACAATCGAACAAGGCTGTTCGATTAGATAAGCGACCTGTATCGAACCCGAGTGAGCAAGGGCGATTTAGTAAATGCCATTAGTGTGTATCGATTGCAGGTATATCGGCCCGAAACCGAGTGGCATCGCGAAAGTCGTCCAGGCCCTCGTCGATTGGCTTCCGGATCTGGCGCCGGATCTCGACTTTTTGTTGCTGAAGAATCCGAAGCTGTCTGGACATTTGTCCACCGCCGGGAACGTCACCGAAACCGTGGTCAACGCGACGGCGAACAGCCCGACGACGATGTGGCGCCTGCCAGCTGCCGTAGATCTTTCGCGGGTCGATCTTTTTCACGCAACATTCAACATCATGCCGGCGCGCCTCCGCATGCCCTGCGTCACCACCGTGCATGACATCATGTGGCTGACCAACCCGGAATGGTGCAACGCCCGATTCTCGTCCGTTCTTGAGCGTTTCTTCTACCAACACGGCATCCGGCGTGCGCTGAAACAATCCGCGGCGATCGCAACGGTCAGCCAGGCGAGCCGGCAGGCGATCGTGGCGCATTCCCCCGACGTGGCCGATCGTATCGACGTCACGCCGCTCGGCATATCGCACGCCTATCGGGAGGCCGCGTATCAGCCCGAGGAACTCGGACGCCTCGGTCTCTCGGCCGACCGTCCGTTCATTCTGTGCGTCGGCCAATATGTGCCTTACAAGAACCACGAAGGCGCGCTGCGCATCTTCGCCGAAGCGACCCGATCGCTCGATCATGTCGACCTGGTCTTCGTCCAGCGGCTCAATCGCCATTCCAGCGATCTCCGCGATCTGGCGGCAAGCCTCGGCATTGCCCATCGCGTTCGTTTCCTGCCGCTCGTCGAACAAGACGACCTTACCTTGCTGTTCAATGCGGCGACCGCCTTGTTGCACCCCTCCTATTGCGAAGGCTTCGGATTGCCGTTGGCGGAGGCGATGGCGTGCGGCTGCCCGGTCGTCACGAGCAATCGCTCGGCGATGCCCGAAGTTGTCGGGGATGCGGGGCTGCTCGCGGACCCGAACGACATTGGTGCAATGGCCGCCGCGCTCCGGCATGTCATTGAGGATTCATCACTCGCTGCCATGATGAAGCAAAAGGGTCTGCAGAGGGCGGCCCGCTTTCAATGGCGCCAATTCGCGCGGGATAATCTGGATATCTATCGGCGGATTTTGCGATAGGCCCCAGAAATTCGGGCCGAAATGAAGGTTAATCGAGGACCCACCAATTGACGCTCGACAACAGGGGCGAATAAAGGCAGATTCCTATAAGCCTAGGAGTTTTTGTGCGAGGCGGAAACGATATGGATATTTTAATGTCCAGCCCGCATAAGCAGCGCGCGCTTCATATGTTTGCTGCACCTATCTTGAAAGACCGGAACCGATCCGATAGCGGCCATTATGAGGTGATAGTAAGCCAAGCATTGCACTCGGCTGTTCGTTGACATTTTCTCAGGTCGAATACGCTATTGTATGCTGAAACGCGAATTCGCACTTGATGTCAGCCGCCTTGTTTGGCGGAGCTGGTCGCGCCGCCTTGCAACGGGCATCGATCGCGTCTGCTACGCCTATCTGGAAAATTTCCGGGACCGGGCGCAGGCGGTGGTCCAGTATCGCGGGGTCCAGCGCGTTCTCTCGGTGGAGCATTCCGAACGGTTGTTCGACATGCTTCTCGACGACGATGAGAAGTTCAAAGCCAAATTGCTGGCGCTCGCGCCGCGCGCGCTGGCGTGCGGGAAGACCAAGCTCGACGGCAATGGCGCCTTCTACATCAACGTCGGGCATACCGACGTCGATCTTGATCGCCTCGTCCGCTGGGTCGGCGAATCCAGGCTTCGGGCGATCTATCTGATCCACGATCTGATCCCGATGACTCACTCGGAGTTCTGCAACCCCAGTTCGGTCAATCGGCATCGCGGCCGCGTCACGAATGCGATCACCCATGCCGCCGGTATCATCACCAACTCGGAAGCATCGACGCGGGAATTGGAGCGTTTTGCGGAGCTTGAAGGCCTTCGCACGCCCCCCGTCATCGCCGCCTGGCTCGCCGGCGCGCAATTCGAACGGCCCCGCGCTATCCCGCTCAAGGCGCCGTCGCATTTCGTGTGCGTCGGAACGATCGAGGCACGGAAGAATCATTACCTCCTGCTCCAGATCTGGCGCAGGCTCGCGGAGCGGCTGGGCGAAGCCACGCCGAAGCTGGTCGTCGTCGGGCAAAAAGGCGCGCAGGCTAGCCATGTCGAAGGCATGCTCGATCGGTGCCACATCATCAGCGACCATGTGATCACCCTGTCGCATTGCGAGGATGAGGAATTGGGGCGCTGGATGGGCACGGCGCGCGCGTTGCTCATGCCGTCGTTCGCAGAGGGTTTCGGGTTGCCG